>NZ_JBIUWI010000004.1:87110-150795 GCF_044743385.1 Pseudomonas sp. NPDC087639
CACAGTCAACCTCTCTGCATGGCTTGTTACAGAGCGTCTGTTATGATCTGTGCGACTGAACGTTTCAAACCAACAGGAGTGTCGCCATGCGCGAACAGGATTACGCAGTTAATAACGGCGTGCAGGCTGAGCAGCTAGAGGTTAGCCGCGTCCTGCGCAACACATATGGTCTACTCGCTCTCACCCTCGCATTCAGCGGCGTGATGGCGTTCGTTGCCCAGCAGATGCGTGTTGGCTACCCGAACATTTTCGTGGTGCTGATCGGCTTCTACGGGCTGTTCTTCCTCACCAACAAACTCCGTGATTCCGCGTGGGGCCTGGTGTCGGCGTTTGCCCTGACCGGTTTCATGGGTTTCCTGCTCGGCCCGATACTCAACCGTTACCTGGGCATGCAGGGCGGCGCTGAAGTGGTCAGCTCGGCGTTCGCGATGACTGCACTGGTGTTTGGTGGTCTGTCGGCCTACGTGCTGATTACCCGCAAGGACATGAGCTTCCTCGGTGGTTTCATCACCGCCGGTTTCTTCGTCCTGCTGGGTGCAACGCTGGCGAGCTTTTTCTTCCAGGTCAGCGGCCTGCAACTGGCGATCAGCGCAGGTTTCGTGCTGTTCTCGTCCGTCTGCATCCTGTTCCAGACCAGCGCCATCATCCACGGCGGCGAGCGTAACTACATCATGGCGACCATCAGCCTGTATGTATCGATCTACAACCTGTTCGTCAGCTTGTTGCAGATCTTCGGCATCATGAGCCGCGACGACTGATTACACTCGTTGAAACAACAAAAAACCCGCCTAGGCGGGTTTTTTGTTGGCTGCAGAAAAGGCTATCAATTGATGACGATACTGCCATCGGCCTTTTGCTTGTAGATTGTATAAGGCAACAGCAACGTGTCGAGTACCCCTGAAAATGCAGCATCTACCAGTACGCCGGGTGTCGCGTTGTTGTAATTGAACGCATCGACATCATCCGGACGCTCTGCGTGGAGCAAACAGAAGTCATAGGTCACGCCGCTGTAGATTCGCGGAACAGCGCCGCAGTGGGATTTTTTCTCTTTCAGATAGGCCGCGGCGTCTTGATCGCTGCGAACGACTGTCTGCACCGTCCCGCAACCAACGAGCATCAACGCCGCCAGAATTACTGCCTGAATCTTCATACCGCGAATCCTTCGCTGGAAAAACGTCAATCTAAGCCGAATTTGCAGAAAAAGCACCTAAGCCATCGGTGGCAAGCGGCGTTTGACCGGGGTCTTCTTGACTATTGCTGTATTGGTTTCGGCCAAGGTATTGAGGCGGTCGAGCAGGGTGTCCAGTTGTTCCATCGAGCGCACGTGCAGACGGGCGATAAAGCAGTCCTCGCCAGTGACCTTGTCGCACTCGGTGAACTCGGGAATCGACTGAATCTGACGCTCGACTTCCTGCAGTTGCCCCGGTAGCGGTCTTACCCGGACGATCGCCTGCAATTGATAGCCGAAGCACTTGGGATCGATCTCGACGGTGTAGCCCTTGAGCACGCCGCGCTCCTCCAGCCTGCGCAAACGCTCGGCCACGCTGGGCGATGACAGCCCGCTGATCTGCGCCAGCGCCTTGAGCGAACGCCGCGAATCCTCCATCAATGCGCTGATGAGGATCTGGTCGATATCGTCGGTCATGAACAAACTCCCGCATTAGGCGATTGGTGAGAACTACCCCCGATAAAAAAGGCAGAAAGTGAGTTTAGCCTGCTTTATGCGCTGGAGTGGCCCTGTGGCGGCTTGGCATACTTTTGCCACAAACACAGGAGAATAATGATGGACAACACACTGCGTCGCGGGTCATTTGAAATGACCGCTGCCATGCTCATATCCGGGACGATCGGCTGGTTCGTGCTGGTGTCCGGGCAACCGGTGCTGGATGTGGTGTTCTGGCGCTGCGTGTTCGGTGCCGGCACCTTGTTATTGATCTGCGCAGCATTCGGCTTTCTGCGCCCAGGCATTCTGACTCGCACGACATTTTTGCTGGCCGTGCTCAGCGGCGTGGCGATTGTCGGTAACTGGGTGCTGTTGTTCGCCTCGTACTCTCGGGCCTCGATTGCCATTGGTACAGCCGTATACAACGTGCAGCCGTTCATGCTGGTCGGATTGGCGGCGCTGTTTCTCGGCGAGAAGATCACTGTGCAGAAGCTGTTCTGGCTGGCGATTTCTTTCATGGGGATGCTGGCGATCGTCAGCGCCCATGGCCAGCAAGGCGAGGGCGGTAACGACTATCTGGTGGGGATTGCCTTGGCGTTGGGCGCGGCGTTTCTCTATGCGATTGCGGCGTTGATCATCAAACGACTGACCGGCACGCCACCGCACTTGATCGCACTGATTCAGGTCTGCACCGGTGTGCTGTTGCTCGCACCGTTCGCACACTTTTCTGCACTGCCGCAGGCACCGAGTGCATGGGCCAGTCTGATTACGTTGGGCATTGTTCATACCGGCCTGATGTACGTGCTGCTGTACGGCGCGATCCAGAAGCTGCCGACGGCATTGACTGGCGCACTGTCCTTCATCTACCCGATTGCCGCGATTTTCGTCGACTGGTTTGCCTTCGGTCATCGCCTGGAAATCCTGCAATGGGTTGGCGTTGCGGCGATTCTGCTGGCGGCGGCCGGCATGCAACAGGGCTGGGGCTTCAAGGCGCGGCGGCAGGCCGCGCAGTAAGCCTCAGATGTTCCAGCGCGGGGCGGTTTTCGCCAGGCACTGGCGCATCTCGCCGATGTTCGCGGCGAGTTGCCGGGTCAACAAACGATAGCCATCGAGCGCGCTGTAGACCGGTGCGTCAAGGCTGGTCTCCTGCAACTCCACTGGCCGATCCAATCGCTGTGCCGCGCCGGATTTCAGGGCGCGGGCCATGCCGATCAACTGCACGCGAATGACCCGATGTTCAGCTTTTAGCGCCGATTGCAGATGAGCCATGGCCTCTGGGTCGTTGGCGTCGGGGCGGGTGTTGCCGAGGATCTCCAGGGTGCTGATGCACATGCGCAGGTTGCGCTGGATGGCATCGAGTTCGGTCATGGAGATTTTCACTTCCTTGGACACCGATGGCATCAGCGAACGCAATTGCACCATCACTGCGCCCAAACGGCTCATCAATTTAAGATGCTCGTCAGCGCTGACCGGTTGGCCGCTGATGATCCGTCCGTACACCGTGGCGCAGTCGCGCAAGGCATCGGCCAGGTTGTAGCGCCACGAGTACACCGCGTACAACGGCAGGGCGAAGGAAAAAGCCAATGCCAGCGCGATACCGATCAGGATGTCGACCCCACGCCACAAGCCATCGGTGATTGGGTTGTCGCCGTGCCCGGCAACAATGAATACGGTGATCGCCGAGAGCAGCGCGGTATAGCCGCCCTTGCCGATCGCGTGATACGAGAAAAAGCCGCAGACCACGGCCATGGCGAAGTAGGTCAGCCACGGCATGCCGAGCCAGGCCTGCTGCGCCACCAGCAATAATCCGACGCCGGCACCGATCAAGGTGCCGGTAGCGCGTTCGGCGGCTTTTTTGCCGATGTTGCCGTGGTGCTGCAAACCGCCGATTACTACCAGCATGGTCACCGACGCCCATTCACCGTGGGGTAGATTGATGCCGGTGGTCAGCAAAATCGTCGCCAGCAACCCCAATGCCACCCGCACCGCGTGGATCAATCGGGCGTGGCGGTAGCGACGGTATGGGTCCAGCAGCGGACGCAGGATTCGGCGCAACAACGGAGGCAATCTGTGGGTGCTGAACGTACTCAGTGCAAGGCCCTCGTCAGAAGATGTAGTCGGTGGTCAGGAAGCTCGAATCGCGTCCGCGAATGATCTCGCTGATCAGATCCTTGTTGCTGTCCTGGAACTTGGTCGCCACCAGCGTGCGGATCGAAAACACCCGCAACGCATCGTGTACCGACAGCGTGCCTTCGGCGGAATTCTTGCGACCGTTGAACGGGTACGTGTCAGGGCCGCGCTGGCATTGAGCGTTTAGGTTAATCCGGCCGACCTGGTTGGCAAAGGTGTCGACCAGTCGGCCGACCGCCACCGGGTTGGTACCGAAGATGCTCAACTGTTGGCCGAAGTCCGATTCCAGCACGTAATCGATCACGGTATCGAGGTGACGGTACGGCACGATAGGCACGACCGGGCCGAACTGTTCTTCCTGATAGACGCGCATTTGCGGATTCACCGGGTACAGCACCGCCGGATAGAAGAACGACTCGCGGGATTCACCGCCATTCGGGTTGACCACCTCGGCGCCCTTGCTGCGCGCGTCCGCCACCAGACCGTGCAGATAATCGACCTTGCCCGATTCCGGCAGTGGCGTCAGCGATACACCGCTGTCCCACGGCATGCCCGGTTTGAGCGTGGCCAGTTTGGCGTTGAATTTTTCGATGAAGCTTTCAACGATATCTTCATGGACGAAGAGGATCTTCAGCGCGGTGCAGCGCTGGCCGTTGAACGACAGCGAACCGGTGACGGCTTCGCTGACGGCGTTGTCCAGATCGACTTCCGGCAGGACGATGCCGGGGTTCTTCGCGTCCAGACCCAGCGCGGCACGCAAGCGGTGCGGTTTTGGGTGCAGCTTCTTCAAGTCGCTGGCGGCCTTGTTGGTGCCGATGAACGCGAAAATGTCGATCTTGCCGCTGGCCATCAGCGCGCTGACGGTTTCACGTCCGCTGCCGTAGATGACGTTGATGACGCCGGTCGGGAAGCTGTCACGGAACGCTTCGAGCAACGGGCGGATCAGCAGCACGCCGAGCTTGGCCGGTTTGAACACCACGGTGTTGCCCATGATCAGCGCCGGGATCAGCGTGGTGAAGGTTTCGTTCAGCGGATAGTTGTAAGGCCCCATGCACAGCGCAACGCCGAGCGGCACGCGGCGGATTTGGCCGAGCGTGTCCTGCTCCAACTCGAAACGGCTGGAGCGGCGGTCGAGTTCCTTGAGGGCGTTGATGGTGTCGACGATGTAATCGCAGGTGCGGTCGAACTCTTTTTCCGAGTCCTTTAGGTTTTTGCCGATTTCCCACATCAGCAGCTTCACCACAGCGTCGCGTTGCTGACGCATGCGGCCAAGGAAGGCTTCGACGTGCTGGATGCGCTCGGCAACGCGCATGGTCGGCCACAGGCCCTGGCCACGGTCATAGGCGCGAACGGCGGCGTCGAGGGCGGTGAGGGCGGTATCGGCATCGAGTAGCGGCGTGCTGCCGAGAATCACTTGTTCGTCGCCATTTTCACCGTGCAGATAAACCGGGCTGCGTACAGTGGCGAGCGGGCCGTCCCAGCGGCGCAACTGGCCGTCGACGAGGTATTCGCGTTGCTCGACCTGAGCGCCTGGGCGGTATTTTTCCGGGATGTCGCTGACAGAAGGGAACAGGTTGCCAAGGATGTTTGCTGTGGTCATGTCGCTACCCCGTGATTGGAAATCGTATGCAGGTTGAAAACAGAAACCTGTGGGAGCGAGCCTGCTCGCGAAAGCGGTGTGTCATTCACTGGAAGGTTGACTGATGAAACGCTTTCGCGAGCAGGCTCGCTCCCACATTGAAAGAAGGGGATGTCTTGGAATTGTGCTTCAAGCCTAGACCTCTTTAGACCCGCTTGTGAACCCCAACTGTCCCCGTTTGCCCCCCTCACTGTCCCGCAATGCCCTCAACCCGCTGCGTTCGCTGCCTTAAGGTGTGATCACAACAATAAGCCGCACCCCACGCGAGGATCGTTATGCGGGCAATCCGATTCACTTTACTGCTGGCTGTGGTCGCTGCGATGGCGGGCTGTGGCGACGAAGCAAAACCGTCAGTGACATCCAGCAGCGCCACACCCTCCGACTCGGCACTGGCACAGATCTACACCAACAGTTGCCAGCTCTGTCACGCCAATCCGGCGGCCAACGCACCGCTCACTGGCGATCGCAAAGCCTGGGCGCCGCGCATCCAGCAGGGTGTGGACACGCTGCTCGACCACACCATTAACGGCTACAACGGCATGCCGCCGATGGGCCAGTGCGTCGAGTGCTCGCAAGAGCAGTTCCTGCAATTGATCGGCTTCATGGCCGACCAGCCTCTCCCTCAATAAGGTGCGCGCATGACGATGGATCTGACACGGCGTCAGTTATTGCAACGGGCAAGCATCGTCGGCGCGTTCAGCGCGCTGGCGAGCAACCCGGCCCTGGGTCAATTGATGCGCGCGCCACGGCTGATTCCCTGGCGCAACTGGTCGGGCGCGCAGAGTTGCCTGCCGGCAGCACGGTTGGCGCCGAAAAATCTGGATGAGCTGACGACGGTGATTCGTCAGGCCCAAGGCAAAGTTCGTCCGGTCGGTTCGGCACATTCCTTCAGCGCCTTGGTGCCCACCGACGGCACATTGTTGTCGCTGAGCTACTTCAACGGTTTGCTCGACCACGACCCGAAAACCCTGCAAGCCGAATTCGCCGCCGGCACGCCGATGTCGCGCATGGGCGTGCCGCTCAAAGACGTCGGCCAGGCCCTGCAAAACATGGCCGATATCGACTACCAGACCCTCGCAGGAGCGATTGCCACCTCGACCCACGGCACCGGCAAAAACTTCCAGTCCTACTCGGCCCATGTTTGCGGTCTGCAAATGGTCACTGCCAATGGTGAGGTGCTCGACTGCGACAGTCAGCGCCACCCTGAGGTGTTCAACGCCGCTCGCGTCTCCCTGGGTGCACTCGGCGTGGCAACGAAAATCCGCCTGAAAAACCGTCCGGCCTATCGCCTGCGTGAAACCCAATGGATCGCCAAGACCGAAGAACTGCTCGAAGACCTCGATAAGAACACCCGGGAAAACCAGCACTGGGAAATGCTCGTCGTCACCCATTCCGACTACGCCTTGTCCATCGCTCTCAACGAAACCACTGACCCGGCGACGCCGCCGATCAGCCCTGAAGAGGAGGGCGGCAACGAGTTCGTCAACCTGATCGAGAAGATCGACAAGTACGGCAGCGACTTTCCCGACCTGCGCCGGACAATGCTCAACAGCCTGCGGCATCTGGCGAGTTTCGATGACCGGGTGGGCGACTCGTTCGACATCTACGCCAACGTGCGCACGGTGCGGTTCAACGAGATGGAATACTCCGTGCCCACCGAACACGGCCCGGCCTGCCTGCGCGAAATCCTCAAGTTGATTCAGGACAAGGACCTGCGCACCTGGTTTCCCATCGAGTACCGCTACGTCAAGGCTGACGACATTCCGTTGAGCATGTTCGAGGGGCGCGATAGTTGTTCGATCTCGGTGCATCAGCACTATCAGATGGACCATCACAACCTATTCGCTGCCATCGAGCCGATCTTCTGGAAGTACAACGGCCGGCCACACTGGGGCAAATTGCACACGCTCAATGCGCGAACGTTGCAGCCGCTGTATCCACGCTGGCGCGAGTTTGTCGAGGTGCGCCAGGCGCTTGATCCGAGCGGCAAGTTTTTGAATGCGCATCTGTCGTCGATTCTGGGGGTTAGCTGATGGCGGTCAATCGACGTAATTTTCTGCTTGGCACGCTGGGTGTCGGCGCTTTACTGGTGGGCGTTGGTGCCTGGCTGAGACCGGGGGATCGCGGCGGGCCGTACAGCGAATACTTCCAGGCACTGAACCGTGAACTGAAGGAAAAAGGCCCGATGCGCCCGGTGCTGCTGATCGATCTGGATCGCCTCGATCACAATATTGATGTGGTGATGCAGTCGGTGAGACGCGGTGGCAAGCAACTGAGATTGGTGGAAAAGTCGCTGCCGTCGCCGGGGTTGCTCAGTTACATCGCCCAAAAAGCAGGAACGCAGAACTTGATGTCATTTCATCAGCCGTTTCTCAACCACGATGCCGTGAAGTTTCCGCAATCCGACATCTTGCTCGGCAAGCCGCTGCCGGTGCGCTCGGCTGAACTGTTCTACCAAACCCACAAAGGCCCGTTTGATCCGGCGAAGCAACTGCAATGGCTGCTCGACAGCCCTGGACGTTTGCAGCAATACCTCGCACTGGCGAAGGGGTTGGGCACGCGGATGCGCATCAACATCGAACTCGATGTGGGCCTGCATCGTGGCGGAGTGAGTGACGTTGAAGCGCTAGGGCAGATGCTCACACTGATCAGCGCCAACCCGCAGCATCTGGAGTTTGCCGGGTTCATGGGCTACGACCCTTTCGTGGGCATGGGCGTGCCGGGGATTCTCGGTTCGCATGAAGAGTTGTTCGCCAAGGTCATGGTGATCTATCAGCGCTGCGTCGATTTCACCCGCCAGCAGTTTCCGCAGTTGTGGCACGACGGCTTGTGCCTGAACACCGCCGGCAGCCCAAGTTATCGCATTCATGAAAGTGAAAGGCTGAGCACGGAAGTGTCGGTGGGCACAGCGATGCTCAAGCCGACGCATTACGACTTGCCATCGCTGGTCGATCATGTGCCCGCCACCTACATCGCCACGCCCGTTTTGAAAAGCACGGGCGCGGTGAACATCCCGGCGCTGGATGACAAGTCGAAGCTGTTTTCGTGGTGGGATACGAACCAGCGCCAGACCTTTTTCATTTACGGCGGTAACTGGATGGCCGAGTTCGAATCGCCGCCGGGTCTGCAAAGCAACAGTGTCTACGGGCGCAGTTCCAATCAGGAGATGGTCAATGGCTCGAATGCCGTGGGTCTGACCGTGGAAGATCAAGTCTTCCTGCGCCCGACCCAGACCGAAGCGGTGCTGCTGCAATTCGGTGATTTGCTGGCTGTGCGCGGCGGCAAGATCGTCGACACCTGGCCGGTCTATACCTGACCCCAACCCACCGTAAATCTCCCTGTGGGAGCGAGCCTGCTCGCGAAAGCGTCCTGTCAGTCACCATCTACTTGACTGGCACACCGTATTCGCGAGCAGGCTCGCTCCCACAGGTTTAGTGTCGTCTGTTAAATCTCGAGCAATCCTGTAATGAAGCTTTTATGACAAAAGTTCGGTAGCACATCGCCAGTCCGGTCATGCCTATGTAACGCGCTTGAGGGGCCCGACAGGGCGCTTTTCACAAGCCGAGGCGGGACGCCGGGAGTGAGGCAGTGGGGACTATGGAACGCTACTCGAAAGTGGGCATGCAGGAACTCGATCAACGTCTGTCGAAGATCGTCGAAGCCGCGCGCAAGAAGCCGGTTTCGGTGTATCGCTACGGCGCGCCGTGGGTCTGGATCGTCTCGCAGGATGACTGGCAGGGCGCCTTGAAAGAGGTCTCCAGCTACATTCCGCCAGGTCATTCGCTGGTCTTGCTACGCCCGCAGATCGACGATTTGCTCGACGCCCATCGCGACCTTCTGCACGACCTCAATGCCGAGCCCGGCCGGCTGATCCCCGCGCAAACGGTCATGCACATCCTGCTCCTGCAACTGCTGTATTCGGTGCCCAGCGAGCAGCAGCTCTATGAACAGCTCAGTTACAACCTGCTGTTTCGCTGGTTCGTCGGCCTTGGTCTGCAACAGAAAGTCTGGAGCTTCAACGCCCTCAGTCGCGACATCGCCACGCTGCTCAACAACCCGCGTGCGGTGCAACTCATTCAGAAAATCATCGGCGAAGTGTTCTGCGGTGCCTTGCTGCAAATGCCCGAGTTCTCGTTGAACTTCGCGCTATTGCACACATGGCTCGGTAAACACGCCTGCGCTTCGACAGCCAGCAACTGACGCAACACACAAGGCGCGCAACAGCGCCAACAGGTCATCGCGAATTCAGGGGGTAGTGTGGAACAGATTTTTACGTCACGGCTGGCGCTGTGGGGCTGGCTGCTGGTGACGGCGGGCGTGCAGCCGGCGCTGGCCGAAGAGGCCGCCGAAACCACCGCCGCGCAGCGTCTGGTCGACGTCAACGAATACTTCGTGCGTGGTAACACCGTGCTCGATGCTCGGGCGATCGAAGAGGCGGTATACCCGTTTCTCGGCCCGCAAAAAGCCCTGAGCGATATCGAAGGCGCGCGCGACGCGTTGCAGAAGACCTATCAGGAGCGCGGCTATCAATCGGTGTTCGTCGAGTTACCGGAGCAAGCGGTGGCGGACGGTATCGTCTATCTGCAAGTCAGCGAAACCAAGGTCGGCCGCGTGCGCGTGGTGGGCGCCAAGCACTATTCGCCACTGGACATCCGCGACGAAGTCCCGGCGCTCAAGGAGGGCGAGGTCCCGGACTTTGCCAAGGTTCAGGGTGAACTGGCGCAACTCAACAAAACCCCGGGCCGCCAGGTCATGCCACTGGTTCGCGAAGGTCAGCGCCCCGGCACCATGGACGTCGACTTGCAGGTCGAAGACCAGAACCCGTGGACGGCCAGCGTCGGCCTCAACAACGACTACAGCGCCGACACCGAAAAACTGCGGGCCGTCACCAGCCTCGGCTACAACAACCTCTGGCAACTCGGCCACAGCATCTCGCTGACCTACTTCACTGCGCCGCAGGACACCGACAACGCCAAGGTCTGGTCCGGCTCGTATACCGCGCCGCTGACTGATCGCTGGAGCGTGCAGTTCTCCGGTTATCAGTCCGACAGCAACGTCGCCACCATCGGCGGCAGCAACGTGCTGGGCAAGGGGCATTCCTATGGGGTATCGGCGATCTACACATTGCCGTCCAGCGGCAGTTGGTCGAATTCGCTGTCAGCGGGCATCGACTTCAAGGACTTCGACGAACGCCTGACCCTGTCCGGCGAAAGCGACAAGGTGCCGCTGCAATACGCGCCGTTCACCTTCGCCTACAACGGCTATCGCTACACCGAAAAGAGCCAGCTCGGCCTCGGCCTGAGCCTGGTCGCGGCCACCCGCAGCCTCTTCGGTTATGGCAGCTCCGACGAAGACTTCGACTACAAACGCTACCGCGCCAACCCGAGTTTCGCCGTGCTCAAGGGCGACACCAGTTTCACCTGGACCTTCGCCAACGACTGGCAGAGCGCGAGCAAAGCGGCGTTCCAGTTGGCTTCGGGGCCGCTGGTTTCCAACGAGCAATTCTCCGCCGGCGGCGCGACCTCGGTGCGCGGCTATCTGGCCGCCGAACGCACGGCTGATGACGGTTACCTGCTGAGCCAGGAACTGCGCACGCCGTCGCTCGCCAAGTACACCGGCACCTGGATGCAGGATTGGCGCTTCTACGCCTTCGCCGAAGGCGCGCAACTGTACCTGCGCGACGAACTGCCGGATCAGGACGCCAATTTCGCCCTGGCCAGTGTCGGCCTCGGCACCCGCGCCAGCCTGAGCAAATGGCTGTCCGGCAGCCTCGACTGGGGCTATCCGCTACTCGAAGGGCCGAACACCTCGAAGCAGGAATCGCGCCTGCACTTCAACCTTCAAGCCACTTTCTAAAGGAGCACGTACATGCAGCGCCTCTTCCTTTCGTTGTTGATCTGCCTGGGCTTCGTGCTCCCGGCCACGGCTCAGGCCTGGTGGCAGGACGACTGGCATTACCGCAAACAGATCGCCGTCGACACCACGCCGCAGGGCGCGGCGATCAATCAGGCCCTCGGCCGCACCGCGCTGCTGGTGCGCCTGCACACCGGCAATTTCACCTTCGATGGCGTTAAAGAAGACGGTTCGGATCTGCGCTTTGTCGGCGCCGATGACAAGACCGTGCTCAATCACCAGATCGAAAGCTTCGATGCGCTTATGGGCATGGCGCTGATCTGGGTTGATTTACCGAATGTCGAGGGCGGTCAGCGTCAGGACATCTGGATGTATTACGGCAACCAAAAAGCCCCGGCCACCGGCAACGGTCAACTGACCTTCGACCCGAATTACACCGCGCTCTATCACTTCGACGGCGCCACCGGCACCCCGGCCAAAGACACCACCGCGTATGGCAACACCGCGCAAAGTGTGACCGGCGCGGCGATTGACGGCGTAGTGGGGCGTGCCTTGCAGTTCAGCGGTCAGCCATTGCTACTGCCGGCCAGCCCCTCGTTGCAACACAACGCCGGCAGCGCATTCACCTTCAGTGCCTGGCTGCGTCTGGATCAGGCTAATGGCGAGCAACTGATTCTGGCCCGCCGTGAAGGTGCCAACAGTCTGTTGGTCGGTGTGAATCAGGGCGTGCCGTTCGTGGAAATCGATGGCCAACGCGCAATCGCCACGCAGCCGCTGAATCCGGGTCAATGGCAACACGTCGCGCTGACCGCCGAAGGCTCGAAAGTCACGCTGTACATCAATGGTCGCGAAGGCACGACACTGGCGGTAGCGATGCCGGCGTTCAACTCGGTCATGGCCATCGGCGCGGACCTTTCCGCGGGCGCCTTCCAGCCATTCGTGGGCGCTGTCGACGAGCTGCGTCTGTCGAAAGTCGCGCGTGCTGCACCGCTGATTCTGGCCGACGCCACCTCGCAAGGCGCCGAGTCGAAACTGGTGGCCTACGGCGTTGATGAAGAACAGTCCGGTTATGGTTTCGGCAGCCTCGGTTTCCTGCTCAACGCGGTGCCAGTCGACGCTTGGGTGATCATCGCGGTGCTGGTGCTGATGATGTTCCAGTCGTGGATCATTATGCTGCGCAAGAACCGTACCCTCGGCCGCGTCAGCAAGGCCAACGAAGCCTTCCGCGAGCAGTTCGCCAAGGTTGGCACGCGTCTGGAGATGTTTGCCGATGACGCGCAGCTCGCTCAGCGTTTGCAGCATTCATCGCTGTGGCGCCTGTATCTGGTGGCGGTAAAAGAAATCCGTACCCGCCGCGAGCAGGGCGCCGACACCTCCTCGGTTTCAGCGGCGACCATCGAAGCGATCCGTTGCTCGATGGACGGCGTGCGAACCCGGGAAAACCAGGCCCTCAGCTCGAAACTTTCGACCCTGTCCAACGCCATCGCCGGCGGTCCTTACATCGGTCTGCTCGGCACCGTGCTGGGGATCATGGTGGTGTTCCTCGGCACGGCGATGGCCGGCGACGTCAACATCAATGCGATCGCTCCCGGCATGGCCGCCGCGCTGCTGGCCACTGCCATGGGCCTGTTCGTCGCGATCCCGGCGCTGTTTGGCTACAACCGTCTGATCACTCGCAACAAGGAAGTCAGCGCCGACATGCGCGTGTTCGTCGACGAGTTCATCACCCGTCTGGCCGAGATGCACGGCGAAAGCCAGTTCAGTGAGGCGTCGCATTCGCGCGGCCATCACGCCAACCATTCCGTACCGGCCTGAGGAGCATTGACATGGCGTCCGTAAATGCCTCCCACGACGATGAAGAAGATGCTGCGGTGGACAGCATCAACATCACCCCGCTGGTCGACGTGCTGATGGTTGTGTTGGTGATGTTCATCCTCACCGCCACCGCGCAGGTTTCCGGCATCCAGATCAATCTGCCCAAGGCCAGTGCATCGGTGTCGCTGTCGGAAGCCAAGACCAAGGCGATTTCGGTCAACGACGGCGGCCAGGTGTTCCTCGATGCCTACCCGGTGACGCTGGCCGAGCTGGAAGAGCGCCTGCGCATCGAGAAAGCACAGAGCCCGGACTTCCCGGTGATCGTGCGCGGTGACGCGACGGTGCAGTACCAGAAAGTCATCGAAGTGCTGGATCTGCTGCGCCGGCTCGAACTGTCCCAGGTCGGTCTTGTGACCGGCAAACCGAGTCAGGGCTGAGTCATGACCGCACAACTCCCGATCGAGCCGCTGCCGGTGAAAAAGTCGCCGATGCGCTTTGTGAAGTGGGGCGCCGGGCTATTGGTTGGCGCGCTCGCCGCATGGTTCCTGTGGCAGTGGGCCAACGACATGAGTGGCATCCGCCGCGAAGCGCCGAAGGTGCCGACGATCATTCCGTTGCCGCCACCGCCACCGCCGCCACCCGAGAAACCGCCGGAGCCGGAAACCCCGGTGGAAGAAAAAATCGTCGAACCGGAACCAACGCCCGAGCCGCAGGAGGTCAAGCCTGAAGAAGAGGCGCCGCCATCGCCAGCGGACGATCTGGCCAACCCGATGCAAATGGACGGCGATGCACAGTCGGGCAACGACGCCTTCAACATCGGTGCGGGCAAGGGCGGCGGTATGGCCGGCGCTGGAGGCGGGCGCGTGGGTAACGGCACTTACAGCCAGTTCCTTGCGTTCACCTTTCAGAAGCTGCTGCGCGAGAACCCGGAGCTGCGCAACCTCGCCTTCACCTTGCAGGCCGATGTGTGGCTGAGCAGCGTTGGCGAGATCACCCGGGTCGAGCTGATCAAGTCCAGCGGCAATCCCGAGATTGATACCCAGGTTTTGGCGGCGCTGCGCAATGCGCCGCACTTAAGCGAACGGCCACCGGCCTCCATGACTTTGCCTGTGCGCCTGTCCCTGCAAGGGCGGCGTCCGGGTTAACCGAATTCTTAAAGTTTTGCCAAAAGGAGTTGTGTGCAGATGATTTCCAACGTGAATCGATTGTCCCTGGCGGTCGGCATGGTCATCGCGACCCTGGTCGGTCAGGCCGTGGCAGCGCCTGCGCCCTCGGAGAACGCCACGATCAATCTGATCCGCTTGCTGGTCGAGCAGGGCATTTTGAAACAGGACAAGGCCGACGCGCTGATTGCTCAAGCGCAGAACGAAGCGGCGCAGGCCAAACAGGCTGCCGCAACCACGGCAGTGGCGGCAGGGCCTGTTGCCGCCCCAGGCGATGTGCGCGTGCAGTATGTACCAGCAGCGGTGCGCGACCAGATCCGCGATCAGGTCAAAGCCGAAGTCATGGCCACCGCCAAGCAGGAAAACTGGGCAGCGCCCAACACCTTCCCGGACTGGGCGTCGCGCATCAGCTTTGACGGCGACATTCGCCTGCGTAACGAGTCGCGCTATTACTCGGACAGCAACAGCAACGAAATCGTCGACTTTGCCAAACTCAACAACAACGGCCCGTACGACGTAAACCCCAACAGCAGCACCAGCCTGCCGCCGCTACTCAACACCCGCGAAGACCGCACCAACCAGTTCCGCATTCGTGCTCGGCTGGGCATGAAAGCGGTGATCTCGCCGGAATGGACTGCCGGCATCCGCATCGGCACCGGCTCCGACAACAACCCGGTATCGACCACGCAGAGCCTGGGCGGCGGTTTCGCCAAGAAAGACATCTGGCTCGATCAGGGTTACCTGAACTGGAAGCCGACGGACGAGTTGACCCTGACCGGTGGCCGCTTTGCCAACCCGTTCATGTCCACCGACATGCTCTATTCCCATGACCTCAACTTCGACGGCGTGGCGGCGATTTTCGATCACAAGCTCAACCGTGATTGGGGCGTGTTCGGCACCGTCGGCGCGTTCCCGGTGGATTACACCAACGACACCACCAGCAGCAATGGCTTCGACAAGGAAGAGAGCGACAACAAATGGCTATACGGCGCGCAGATCGGCGCCAAATGGGCGATCAACAGCAACAACCGCTTGAAGGGCGCACTGGCTTATTACCGGTTCGACGACATCGAAGGCCAGCGCTCCGGACCCTGCGAGCCGTGGGCCGGCGCACCGGGCTGCGACAGCGATGGCAGTCGCGCGGCGTTCATGCAGAAGGGCAACAGCGTGTTCCTGCTACGGGACATCACGCCGAACCCGCTTAACCCGACCACCACGCCGCAACCGCAATTCGTCGGTCTGGCGTCGGAGTTCAACCTGCTCGACTTGAACATGGTCTGGGATGCCGATCTGCCGCAAGACTTCAAACTGCGCAGCCAGGGCAACTACATCCACAACCTCAGCTACGACGAAGGCGACATGCGCAAGCGTTCCGCCGGGCAGATCGTCAACAACCTCGACAGCAACGGCGACATCGAAAGCGGTGCCAATGCATGGATGGTGCAGTTCACCCTCGGCAACGCGCTGGACCTGAAGAAGCAGGGCGACTGGAATATGTTCGCCGGCTACAAGTACATCCAGCCGGATGCCTTGCCGGACGGCTTTAACGACTCGTCGTTCCACCTCGGCGGCACCAATGCCAAGGGCTATTTCATCGGTGGTAATTACGGCTTGGCGAAGAACGTTTACGCCACCGGTCGCTGGATGAGCACCGAGGCAGTGTACGGCGCGCCTTTCGACATCGACGTCTTGCAGCTTGAGATCAACACGCGCTTCTAAGGCGCCGGGAGAACGATCATGCACGCACGAGTTTTACTGTTGGGGCTGAGTTTTTTCATCGCGCACGGGGCGAGCGCCGAAGGCATTGAAGAGCGCCTGCGCACCCAGTTGCGCAGCACTACCCAGCAGTTGCAGGCCCTGCAAAGTCAGCAGGCCCAGGCCAGCGCCGCGCAACTGGCGGCGCAGAATGAGGCCAAAGCCGCCCAGGCGCAAATCAAGCAATTGAGCGCCGAACTGGCCAAGGCCAAAGGCGTCGCCGAGCAACTCGCCGGGCAGCAGCAGAGCCTGCACAGCCAGGCTCAGGCGCAAGTGACGGCCAGTAACGAGCAAACCGGCAAGTTCAAAAAGGCCTATGACGAGCTGTTGGTCATGGCCCGTGCCAAAGAGGCAGAACGGTCTAAGCTTCAAGCGCAATTGGCTGAACGTGACACACAAGTGCAGCAATGTTCAGTCAAGAATCAGCAGATGTACGGCGTCGCGAAACAGATCCTCACTGCCTACGAAAACATCGACGTGGCCGAGGTGATGAAGATCCGCCAGCCCTTCGCGGGCAGCGCCCGGGTCAAGTTCGATGAACTGGCCCAGGGGTTGGGTGACGACCTCTACAAGACTCAATTCGACGCGCCGCAAGCCGCGCTCTTGCACTGATTAAAAAGCCTGATTTAAAAGACTGATAAACAAGGAAGAAACAATGACTCAATTGATCAGCCACGTTTCCCCGCAATCCCTGACCGACGTTCTGCAAGCCGCCGGTTATCGCGTCGACCAGACCGAACAGAACGGCATCGTTCAGTTGCTCAGCGCCAGCCAGGGCATCGGCTACGCCGTGCGCTTCGGCAACCCGGCGGCGGAGCAGGGTAGCTATGTCGATTTCACTTTCAGCTGTGCGCTGCGGGTGCAGGGTGAGTTGCCAGTCGGTGTGGCCGAGCAGTGGAACGCGACTCGACGTTTTGCCCGGTTGTCGTTGCAGGGCGAGTTTCTGGTGATGGAAATGGACGTGGTGCTGGCCGCCGGCGTCAGCAACGATCACCTGCGCGGCAATCTGGAATTGTGGGATCGCCTGTTGCAGGAGTTCATCGTTTACCTGCGTGACTTCAGTCAGGCCGCTCAAGCCTCTGCTGCAAAAGTGGCCGTCGCCGAGCAAGAGGAAGTCGCCCTGTGAAAAAGCCTGCCATGGTGATTGGCGCTGGAGCAGTGGCGCTGTTGGTGGTGGCCGTGGCGCTGGTGGTGCGACCGGGCAGTGACCCGGTCGCCGCCCAGCAATCGTCGCCGGTGGCGGCGGTTGCTACGGGGCCGGCGGTGGCGCGGTTGGGTAATCAGCAGGTGTCGCCGCAGGAATTGCAGACATTGCTGGCCACTGTCCCGCCAGAAACCCGTGAACAACTGCGCGGTAATCGTGAAGCGCTGGAGCGCTGGATTCGTACGCGTCTGGCCGAGAAAGCGGTGCTGGAACAGGCCGATGCGCAGGGGTGGGCACAGCGTCCGGACGTCGCGCGACAGACCCGTGCGGCGACTGAGCAGATTGTTTTTCGCGATTATTTGCGTTCGGTCAGCGAAGTGCCGGCGGATTACCCGAGTGCGGCCGATTTGCAGAAAGCCTATGACGCGGGCAAGGCGAACTGGCAGACCCCGGCTTTGTATCGGGTCAGCCAGATTTTCCTTGGAGTGAATGAACCGCAGAATTTTGAAGCAGTACGCAAACTGGCGGCGGAACTGAGCAAAAAGGCTCAGGCGACACCGGGGGATTTTGCGGCGCTGGCGACCCAGTATTCGCAGGATCGCGTGACGGCTGAACGTGGCGGCGATACCGGTCTGCAACCCTTGCAGCAACTGGTACCGGAAGTGCGCGGCGCGGTGGCGCGACTGAAGGTTGGTGCGGTTTCCGATCCGGTGCAAAGCGCGGCCGGGTTTCATGTGATCAAACTCACCGAGCAGCAACCGGCGCGTACCGCGACCCTCGATGAACTGCGCGATCAACTGACCCAGGCTTTACGAGCCCAGCGTCAGGAGCAGATTGCCCAGGCGTATCTGGACGGGATGCTCAATACCGCGACGTTGAGTATTGATGGGGCTGAACTCAATAAAGTCCTTGAGAGTAAACAATAGGCCCCGGCTAAACACATAACCCCTGTAGGAGTGAGCCTGCTCGCGATAGCGGTGTGTCAGGCAAAGAGTTGTCAGGTGTGCCGACCCCATCGCGAGCAGGCTCACTCCTACAGAGGATCTGCGCAACGACAAACAACAAAGATCGACAGGGAGTCATCGATGTCATTCACCGAACCCGCAGGACGACAGGGCAGCGCCGAATTTCGCTGGGCGCAGGACGAAAGTGAACCCTGGCTGGCGCAAGCCGCGATGATCGACACCGAAATCGCGCAATACTTTCTGGTCAGCGCCCGCTGCGGCTGCTTTATGCAAGCGGCGCGCAGCCTTAACGTGCGATCGACCCTGCTGCGCAAACAACTGGCGCAGTTGGAGCAAGAGCTTCAACATTCCCTGTTCAGCTTTCATGGCAGCGCCTTGAGCCTGACCCGCGAAGGCCAGCAACTTCAGGCAAAACTGGTTGCTCTGGCCAACGAACGCAAACTGCCAGTGGTCGAGCAACCGCTGATTCGCCTGGCGGTCGCCGAATCGATCCTGCACGACATCCTTGGCCGCGACCTGATTGCGCTGCTGCGGCGTAACGCCAGCGTGCGTCTGGAAATCATCGCCCTCGACAGCGAACTATCGCTGCGCGCCGTCAGCGCCGATGTCGTCCTGTGGCTGGCCCACGGCGAAACCCCGCATCCCGGCCCTACCTTCGCCACCAGCGAACCACAGCGACTCGCGAGCCTGGACTACCTGCCACACATCGCCAAACGCTACTCTCGCGTTACCGCGCGCCCCGAAAGCCCTGACGACCTCGCCGATTTCATGCTGGTGCAATGGCAACATGATCAGCAGATCGACAGTTTTCGCCCTTGGAACAATCTGGTCGAACAGCGCCTTGCCGGCGTGGTGCAGATGCAATCCTACGAGCTGATGCTGGAGATGATCCGGTGCAGTGCCTGCATTGGTTTGCTGCCGATGTACATGAGCCGCTATGACCGTGGACTGGTGGCGCTGCCAGGGTTGTTCGAGGAGCCGATGCGATTGCAGGCGTGGCTGGCGGTGAATGCCGATTCGCAACACATCGCCGAAGTACAAACCCTGCTCGACCTCATTCACCACACCTTCGACGAGCGCCAGGAATGGTTCCACCCAGGTTGATCGTTACCACGCAGAGCGCGGGAACGATCAAAGATCAAAAGATCGCAGCCTTTGGCAGCTCCAGTTTGAATGTGTCGGGTCGTGCGGTTTAGAGTGGTCGGCCACACATCGATCCAGGACGGATCTGCCATGCCCGACCACAACCCTGCCATTCATATCGAACGCTTCAACGAATCCCACGTCGAGGCCGTTACTGCGCTGTACAACGATCCAGCCGTGGCCCGCCAGGTGTTGCAGATGCCGTTTCAGTCCGTCGAGGTCTGGCGGCAACGCGTGATGGCGGATAACGAGCGGGCGGTGAAACTGGTGGCGCTGCATCAGGGCGAGGTGATCGGCCATTTGGGCCTGGAACATTATTCGCGGATTCGCCGCAGCCACGCCGGCAGCATCGGCATGGGCGTGGCGGTGGCCTGGCAGGGCAAAGGCGTGGGTTCAAAATTGCTGGCGGCGGCGCTGGACGTTGCCGACAACTGGATGAACCTGCACCGCGTCGAACTCACGGTATACGCCGATAACGAAGCGGCCATCGGCCTCTACCGCAAGTTCGGCTTCGAAAACGAAGGCCTGTTTCGCGACTACGCGGTACGCGACGGGCAATGGGTGGACACTCTGAGCATGGCCCGCCTGCGCCGCTCGCCTAAAGTCTGACTCCGTCGCCCAGCGCAAACGCCACCGCCGACTGCGCATGCAGTCCGGTGGTGTCGAGCAGGGGCAGGGCGCTGTGTTCGGGTTTCACCAGCATGCCGATTTCCGTGCAGCCGAGAATGATCGCCTGGGCGCCACGCGCGGTCAGTGATTCGATCACCTGCTGATAAATCTTGCGCGAAGCCTCACTGATCACCCCGACGCACAGTTCTTCGTAGATGATCCGATGCACGTCTTTGCGCTCGGCCTCGTCCGGCACCAACACCGTCAGGCCTTGGGCAATCAGGCGTTGCTTGAGGAAGTCCTGCTCCATGGTAAAGGCCGTGCCGAGTAGCCCGACGGTACGGGCGTCAATCGCCAAAGCCGCGTGCGCTGCCGGTTCGGCAATGTGCAGGAACGGAATGCTGATCGCCGCCTGAATCTGCTCCGCTACCTTATGCATCGTGTTGGTACACAGCACCACGCACTCCGCACCGCCGGCCTCAAGCCTGCGCGCCGCATCCACCAGAATCGCCGCCGCATCGTCCCAGCGCCCGGCGTGCTGGGCTTGTTCGACCGGGCCGAAATCGACGCTGTACATCAACACTTGTGCCGAGCGCAGTGGACCGAGACTGTCACGCACCTGTTGATTGATGAGTCGATAGTATTCGGCGCTGGACTCCCAGCTCATGCCGCCGATCAGGCCGATGGTGCGCATTGAAATTCCTCGGGAAATCGCCTGTATCAGTCGATTCAGGCGTGCCCCGAGTGTCCTTCGGTTCAATGACGGATGCCAGCGTCAAATCAACTGTATGGGTCAACTTTCACGCAGGTGTCTGGGTGCGGCCGTCCAGACGTTATTGGGCGATTGCCTGATCGGCTTCGACGTAGGCAAACGAGGCTTTACCGGTCTGGACTCCGGGAAGTGTGAGGCGAATGATCGGTACAACAACTTTCGGATTGGTCGAGTTATAGAAATCGCGCTGGTTGTATTGCGCATCTGCCAGTGCTTGAGGGTTGTTATTTGCAGGCAGATAGAAAAACGCCAGGATCGGTCTCGTGTCTGGATTCGCGGCACGCCAGGTTTTCACCAGTACATCGTTCCATTCGCCGAAGCCTGTTGCGCCGAGTAACGATTTGGCGCGCAACGACTGATAAAAGGCCGGGGCCGCGAGCGTGTTGCGTTCGTCCCTGACATCGAAATCGCATTGACGCCTGTTCTGGTCGCCAGGTGCCGCTTTCCAGGCATTTACGAACTGCTCGGCGGTGAAAATGCCCGCGTCCTGGCAATGTCCACTTTTCGGGTAGGACGGGTGGCTGATGCAGACAGCCGTTGAACTGCGATACCACAACCATGAATCCATTGGATAAGCGCACAGCACTTGCAGCTGCTCGGTATTGGCAGGCCTTTCAAGTACGGGATAAACAATGTAGCCATTGGTGTTGGGGCTGTTCCAGGCCAACTTGTTAAAGTTCGCATCAGCCCGCAGGTAGGAGAAATTCACGCCACCGTTCTGAATCGATTTCGGGCTGGGATCCCAGACCTTGTAGGTGTTCTGCGGATCCTTGATGGTGACCCTCAGCATCACGCCGGAACACAGGAACGCCGGTTGCGAATTCGATTTGTTGCAATTGGGAAACTGGCGACTGTACAGCGACTGGAGATAAGCGGCGGTAGCGGGGCCACTCAGTCTGCGAACCTCAGATCCAGTCTCGCTAATCACATCCAGTGGTTGTGCCAGGGTCTGCGAGCCCACCGCCAGCAGGGGGATGAGTAAAAACACGGTTAACTGACGCACGACGATCTCCTTGTCTGGTTGCGTGCTTACTTCTAACGCATCCAGCCTCGCCATGACTACTGTCATATCTGACAGGTAATCCCCTGAAAATCCTACCGTTCGTCGGCTCGGGCATGTGTGAGCTGATGATGCTCAACTGTAGGTTAAACGTACGTCGGTGCTTCGATCTGTCACTATCGACCATCGCAGGCTCTCTCCCGAGGAACGTACCCATGAACGACGTACAACAGCTGGGCGAAATGCTTCGTCACTATGCCGAGAGTGAGGCACACAAGAAGCAACTGTTCGAGACGCAATCGGCGGCGTGGGCTACACGGATTACCGAACTGTTCGGCCATATCCAGCAATGGCTGGCGCCGGTACAGGCACCGAATCTGCTGGAGGTGAGCCGTGAAGCGTATGTCGCCTTCGGGCCGAGCACGCCGGTCGAGACCTCGACCTTCAAGACAGAGAAACTAACAATCGTGATTGCCGGCAAACCCGTGGAGTTCGTGCCCGATGTGATGGGCAGCGCGGGGCAGATTTCGTTGGCGGTGATGGGCCTGACGGCGGCGCGGTATGGCAGCATTTCGCTGGTTGGATTGCCGGGCGGAGAGTGGCAGTGGCGCAAGACCAATGGCTTGAAGGATCCGGATACGTTTGTGTTTGATGCGGATTTTCTGGCGCAGCAGTTGCAAAGCCTGATTCCCCGAGATCGCACCTAGATTCCACGGCTTGCACAAACCTTGGTAGGAGCGAGCCTGCTCGCGATTGCGGTCATTCAGTCAATATCAACGGTGACTGGTGTACCGCTATCGCGAGCAGGCTCACTCCTGCAGACGGACGTTGGTGAAGCTACATTTCCAGGTTGATCCAGCCTTTTTTGGCCTCTTCCGGCGCCACCGCTTTTACGGTTTTCCCGGTCGCCAACTCAACCCGCCGCGCCACCTCCGGATCATCGGCAAACGGCACCATACTCGCGTCATCTAGGCTTTCCGCGGTTTGATGCCGCAAGCAGTACTCCACCGCCAGCCACAAAAACACCACGCCCAACACATTCAAGAAAACATCGAACATGACCGGCTCCCTGCCTCAGGCGATCTGCGCTTCGCTGTGCGCCAGTGCAACATCCGCCACCCGCACCGTACGCCAAACGTTGTAAGCCATCAGTAACATGCCGCTGAGGAAGAACACCCCACCGGCAAAGCGCACGATGAATCCCGGATGACTGGCTTGCAGTGCCTCGACAAACGAATACGTCAGCGTGCCGTCCTCGTTGATCGCCCGCCACATCAGGCCTTGGGTAATGCCGTTGACCCACATCGAAGCGATGTACAGGACGGTGCCAATGGTCGCCAGCCAGAAGTGCAGGTTGATCAGCGGCGTGCTGTACATCTGCTCGCGGCCGAAGACTTTCGGCACCATGTGATAAGTCGCGCCGAAAGTGATCATCGCCACCCAGCCCAATGCGCCTGCGTGAACGTGGCCGATGGTCCAGTCGGTGTAGTGGGACAGGGCGTTGACTGTTTTGATCGCCATCATCGGCCCTTCGAACGTCGACATGCCGTAGAAGGCCAGCGACAGCACCAGGAAGCGCAAAATCGGATCGGTGCGCAATTTATGCCAGGCACCCGACAGCGTCATCATGCCGTTGATCATCCCGCCCCAGCTCGGCGCCAGCAGGATCAGTGACATCGCCATGCCCAGCGACTGCGCCCAGTCCGGCAGTGCGGTGTAGTGCAAATGGTGCGGGCCGGCCCAGATGTACAGGGTGATCAGCGCCCAGAAATGCACGATCGACAACCGATACGAATACACCGGCCGATTGACCTGCTTTGGTACGAAGTAATACATCATTCCGAGGAAACCGGTGGTCAGGAAGAACCCCACCGCGTTGTGCCCGTACCACCACTGCACCATGGCGTCGGTGGCGCCGGAATACACCGGATACGACTTGAACCAGTCCACCGGGATCGACAGGTGATTGACCACATGCAGCATGGCGATCACCAGAATGAACGCGCCGAAGAACCAGTTGCCGACGTAGATGTGTTTGGTCTTGCGCTGCACCACCGTGGTGAAAAACACCACGGCGTAAGCGACCCAGACCACGGCCATCCACACCGCGCCGGAGAATTCGATCTCGGCGTATTCCTTGGTGGTGGTGTAGCCCATTGGCAGGGTGATCAGCATGATCACAATCACCGATTGCCAACCCCAGAAAGTGAACGCGGCGAGCTTGTCCGAATACAGCCGCACCTGGCAGGTGCGCTGCACCGCGTAGTAGCTGGCGGCGAATTGCGCGCTGCCGGCGAAACCGAAAATCACCAGGCTGGTGTGCAGCGGCCGCAAACGGCCGAAGGTGGTCCACGGCAGGTCCAGATTCATCTCTGGCCAAACCAGTTGCGAGGCGATCCATACCCCCATCGCCATCCCCACGACACCCCAGAAAACCGTCGCGATAACGAATTGACGGACGACCTTGTAGTTATAAGCCTGTCCGATTGTTGCTGTGCTCATGGTCAGTTCATCCACGGTTGCAAAGTCTTGCCAGGCCACCCGGTCTGGCACGAGCTCCACTGTAGGAATACCGCTGGAAACAAAACAGGCTCAGGAATCTTTCATTTGTGCGGATCAGATTGAAGTGCTGCCTGCGGCGTTCTGCCGCGTCCTGATATGGTTTTTATACATTCAGGTGAATCTGTTGCGTGCTGCGCTGCAAGGTCATAGTGCAGTTACAAAACTGTGGGAGCGAGCAGGCTCGCTCCCACAGAAAATTGATGAGGGCAGTAGCATGTATCAATACGACGATTACGACCGCGCACTGGTGTTCGAGCGCGTCGCGCAATTCCGCGATCAGGTCGAGCGCTTCATGGCGGGAGAGTTGAGTGAGGAGGAGTTCCTGCCGCTGCGTCTGCAAAACGGTCTGTACATGCAAAAGCACGCCTACATGCTGCGGGTGGCCATTCCCTACGGCACGCTGAACGCCGAACAGATGCGCACGCTGGCGAGCATCGCCAGCGACTACGACCGCGGATACGGCCACTTCACCACGCGGCAAAACATGCAGTTCAACTGGATTGAGCTGAGCGAGGTGCCGGACATCCTCGAACGCCTGGCCCAGGTCAACATGCATGCGATCCAGACCTCCGGCAACTGCGTACGCAACATCACCACTGAAGCGTTTGCCGGGGTCGCGGCGGACGAAATGATCGACCCGCGCCCGCTGGCAGAGATCCTGCGGCAATGGTCGACGATCAACCCTGAATTCCTGTTTCTGCCACGCAAATTCAAGATCGCCATCTGCTCGGCCAAGCAGGATCGGGCAGCGATCATGATGCACGACATCGGCCTCTATCTTTACCCCGGCCGCGATGGGCAAATGCTCCTGCGGGTGATCGTAGGTGGTGGCTTGGGGCGCACGCCGATCCTCGGTTTACAGATTCGCGAAGGTTTGCCGTGGCAGCACTTGTTGTCCTACGTCGAGTCGGTGTTGCGGGTCTACAACCGCCATGGCCGGCGCGACAACAAGTACAAGGCGCGGATCAAGATTTTGGTGAAGGCGCTGGGCATCGAGGCGTTCGCCAAGGAAGTCGAAGAGGAATGGCAACACCTCAAGGACGGCCCGGCGCAACTGACCGTCGACGAGTATCAACGGGTCGCCAGCGCTTTTGTGCCGCCGACCTATCGCACGCTGGCCGATACCGATCTGGACTTCGGCACGCACCTGGCCGAGAGCCCGGCGTTCGCCCGTTGGGTGGCGCGTAACGTGCAGCCGCATAAGGTGCAGGGTTACACCAGCGTCGTGCTGTCGACCAAACCGGGCCTGGCCGCGCCGCCGGGAGATGTCACCGGCTTGCAGATGCTTGCGGTCGCTGACTGGTCGGAGCGTTTCGGTTTCGGCGAGATTCGCATCGCCCATGAGCAGAACATCGTCCTGCCCGATGTGCCGAAAGCCGATCTATATGCGCTGTGGCAGTTGGCGTGTGAGCTGAATCTGGGGACGGCCAACGTCGGCTTGTTGACCGACATCATTGCCTGCCCTGGTGGGGATTTCTGCGCACTGGCCAATGCCAAGTCGATCCCGATCGCCCAGGCGATTCAGGCGCGCTTCGACAATCTCGATTACCTGCATGATCTGGGTGACATCAGCCTGAACATCTCCGGCTGCATGAACGCTTGCGGTCATCACCACATTGGCAATATCGGCATCCTCGGCGTCGACAAGAACGGCAGCGAGTGGTACCAGATCACCCTCGGTGGCGCGCAGGGCAAGCACAGCGCGCTGGGTAAAGTCATCGGCCCATCCTTCAGCGCCGCCGAAGTGCCGCAGGTGATCGAGCGGATCATCGGTACCTTCGTGCGCTATCGCGAGAGCGAGGAATTGTTTGTCGATACGTTGACACGTATCGGCCTGGAGCCGTTCAAGGAGCGGGTCTATCCGAAGGCGCTGGAGGTATCGGCATGAACAATCTGTTGCGACTTGAGCAGGGCGTGGCGCGGATTGAAAGGGATGATCCGTGGATGCTGGTGCGTGAGCCGTCGACGCCAAGGCCCGCAGGGTTGTTGATTCTGCCGCTCGCCCATTGGCTGGAATCGCCGTCCACCCACGCGGTGTGGCTGGGGCCGGACGATGAGGTTGAAAGCCTGATTCCGTGGCTGGCATCGCTGCCGCTGATCGCGCTGGACTTCCCGAGTTTTCGCGACGGCCGTGCCTACAGTCAGGCGTACCTGCTGCGCAGCCGTTTCGGTTGGGCAGGGGAGTTGCGCGCGATTGGCGATGTGTTGCGTGATCAACTCAGCCATATGCGCCAATGCGGTTTCGACAGTTTTGCCGTGCGCGAAGACAAGTCGGCCGAAGATGCACTCAAAGGACTGGCGGGGATGAGCGTGCTGTATGGGCGCTCGGTGATCGAGCCAAGGCCGTTATTCCGCCGCCGCTAACCCTTTGCCAGTGCAGGGGAAACCCTTAGAGCGCCGACGAATCGGGGATTTTTCCTTGGGTCGATGCTGGCCTTTTGGTAGAGTCGCCGTCGCCAGCGGGTTTTCGGCTGGCCGATGGAACCGAAGAAGGGAGTCTGATCAGTGAGTCCGGGCAAGAAAATCCTGGGCCTCACCGCGTTGCTTTTGATGCTGACGCTGTGGGCCAGTTACTTTTATGTATTCAAGGAAAACCGCGACGGCCAACTTGGCGGGGCCGGCCAAAGCACTGCGTGGTGCGGCACTCCGCCGACCAACGAAGCGGCGTTGCTGGGCAAGGATCAACTGACCTTGCGTGTCACCAACAACCTGCGCGGCGAGTTCATGCTCAGCGGTTCGCTGGTGGTGTCCGAACGCACCTTCAACCGTTATGACCTGAGCCGCAACGAATTGCGCCTGCGTCTGGAACCGTTGCAGTGGTCCTATGGCGTCACGCCAATCTTCCTCGAGCAGGTCAAGGTTCAGCCACTGAGCCGCAATCTCTCGGCCACCAACAAAAGTGCCTACGCCGACCTTGAGCCTCGCCCGATCGGCGTTCAGGGCCAAGTCGCCGAGTTTCCGTTCGACACTTACCGCTATGGCTACAAACCGGTGCTCTATTACCTCAAGGGCAGCGAGCGCATCGACCTGCGCTTCAAGAACATCACCACGCTGATGGAGATGTCCAACACCTTCACACCGATCCAGAAGTACAACCGCGTCGATTACATCAACGAGAAAACCTCGATGATCCGCGACGAAGACTACAAGGCCTACGGCCCGCACGAATGCGCGTTCAGCGTCGAGCGCAAGGGGTCGTTCAAGGTCGTCGTGTTGTTGACGCTGCTGGTGCTGTGCCTGCCGTTGATGCTGGTGTTCTATCGCGAAGAGCCGGGGATCGACTTCCTTGCCACTTTGATGGGCGTTGCGCTGGTCCGAGTGCTGTTGATCGGGCCGGTGGAGGACTTCCGGCTGTACAACATCGACTTCCTGTTTGGTGCGGCGATTTTGTTGGTTGGGACGGTGTCGTTGTACAAGGCAATGCGCGCCAATACCCGGCGCGAGATAAAGCTTCGTAGTGGCGAGACGTCTTCCTGGTAAACCACTTACCCTGTAAGAGCTGCCGTAGGCTGCGATCTTTTGATCTTGGTCTTTGCAATCAAAAGATCGCAGCCTGCGGCAGCTCCTGCACGGGGCACCGCAGGTAGCGGAGCAGGAATTATTTCAACGCCGGATCGCCCCCCAGTCATCCTCTTCCTCCCCCGTAACAGCACCTGCGCCTTCGGCCGTTGTGATGCGCCGCCCAGCCTTGGGTGAAGATTATGTTTTGCCATCGCAAATGCTCAGGTTTTAGCTATACCTGTAACTCCCCCCTACGCAATAAACCCAGGCCTTCTGACAGGAGTTACAGCATGAAGCCAGCAGTAATGATGGGCACACTGTGCATTGCCACTCTCGCACTGGTGGGTTGTTCCAGCAAAACCGTTGCTCCCGATGAGTATTCCGGGTTTCTCAAGGACTACAGCCAACTCAAGGAGGCCAAGTCACCCTCCGGTGCTGAGGTAATGCGTTGGATCGACCCCAAAGCCGACATCAATAAATTCACCAGCGTCTATATCGAACCGACCCAGCTCTATCCACAGCCGCAACCGACCACAAAGATTCCACAGCAGACTCTCAACGGCATCACCAGCTACTACGATCAGGCACTCAAACGTGAAATCGGCAAGTCTTTGCCATTGGCCAACGGGCCAGGCCCCGGTGTGATGGTGGTGCGTGCGGCGATCACCGCCGTCAGCAGCAAGACCGAAGGCCTCAAACCCTATGAAGTGATCCCTGTTGCGCTGCTGGCTGCGGCTGTCAGCACAGCCAGCGGCATTCGTGATCAGGAAACCACCCTGGCCACCGAGGCGGTGTTCCTTGATGGCGGCAACAACAAAGTGGTTGCTCAGGTAGTACGCAAAGGCACCGGCAAGCCGCTGGCAAACGAATCGCAGGTGATGAAGGCTGATGACGTGAAAAACGTGATCGATGGCTGGGCGTCGGATCTGAACCAGTCTTATCTCAAGCTCAAGTCCAAATAAGCCAATGCTGCAGGCGTTGCCTCAGGCGTGATCTGAGGCAATGCCTAAGGGCTTGGGATCCGAGACTCAAGCACCGACGCCACAACTGACAAACGTCATCGCCGGCAAAAGTGCCGCCGCCAATAGCCATGCATGCATTCTCATTTTCTTCGCCATGACGTCACGATTCTCTGGTGTGCATTGTCGATGCCGGCACGCCTGTGCCGCTGATAAGAAATCCTGTTTTTACCAAAGCCTTCAGGACACCTTCGATTGAAGCTAGCAGCTAATCGGGGCTTGGCCAGCGCAGGGCGGGTGGGGCTGTAGATATTTACACCCTGTCAGGTTTGACAGTTGTTGGAATGGGAGGGTGGGTGTTTGATTGTTGGGCGACGCGCAAGATTATTTGGCTTGTGTGCAGACCAGCAACGGGAAGGCAAATATGGCAACGGGAACGGTGAAGTGGTTTAACGATTCAAAGGGGTTTGGCTTTATCACGCCGGATGACGGCGGGGAGGATCTTTTTGCGCATTTCTCTGCGATTCAAAGTGCAGGGTTCAAATCGCTTCAAGAGGGTCAAAAAGTTTCGTTCGAGGTAGCGCAAGGCCCCAAAGGCAAACAAGCTGAAAACATACAGCTCATCTGAACAGCAACTTTTTTTGGAGCTGCCGCGGGCTGCGATCTTTTGATCTTGATTTTTAGATGCAAGATCAAAAGATCGTAGCCTCCTATCACTCGACAGCTCCTACAGTTGAGCGCGTTGCGGGGGCGGTCAGGACTTCTTGGCCTGCTCGCGAACGCGTTCCTCCTGCTCCCGCAGTTCCGGAGTGAATTCGGTGCCGAAATCCTCGGCGGAAAATATCTGGCGAATCTCGATATCAGAGTCCGTGCCCGGCATCGGGTTGGGGCAACGCTTGACCCATTCGATGGCTTCTTCTTTCGACTTCACGTCCCAGATCCAGTAACCGGCCACCAGCTCTTTGGTTTCGATGAAGGGGCCGTCGATTACCGTGCGTTTATCACCCGAGAATTGCACGCGGGCGCCTTTGCTGCTCGGGTGCAGGCCGTCTGCCGCGACCAGGATGCCGGCCCTGACCAGTTCTTCGTTGAAATTGCCCATGGCGGTAAGCAGTTCTTCGCTGGGCATGATGCCGGCCTCGGAATCGGCGCTGGCTTTTACGAGGATCATGAATCGCATAGTGGTAACTCCGTGGAGTGTGGGGGATTCACTGCTTAGTCGAATGGGCACATCACGAATCGACAGGGACTCTAAATAAATGATGCAGACCCGAAGTCCGCGAAGATCCCGCAGGACTTGCAGTTGTATGCAGTTTTGCGTTTCGGTACATGACAATTTCGGTCAAAGCATAGGTTGTCGAACAATTTCGTGGTTAACTTCGGCCCTTGCGTGATTTTCTAAAACAACGTTCAGAAGGACTCAAGTCATGGCTCAAGTCACCCTTAAAGGCAATCCGGTTCAAGTCAACGGCCAGTTGCCACAAGCCGGTTCCAAGGCGCCAGCCTTTTCTCTGGTTGCCGGCAATCTGTCCGACGTCACCCTGAAAGACTTTGCCGGCAAGCGCAAAGTGCTGAACATCTTCCCAAGCGTCGACACCCCGACCTGCGCGACCTCCGTGCGTAAGTTCAACGCTCAGGCCAACGACATCAGCAACACCGTGGTGCTGTGCATTTCGGCTGACCTGCCGTTCGCTCAGGCGCGTTTCTGCGGCGCTGAAGGTCTGGACAACGTACAGAACCTGTCGACCCTGCGCGGTGCCGAGTTCATCGAGAATTACGGTGTGGCCATTGCTGACGGCCCGCTGAAAGGCCTGACCGCCCGTGCCGTTGTGGTGCTGGACGAAAACGACAACGTCCTGCACAGCGAATTAGTCAAGGAAATCGCTGAAGAGCCTGATTACGAAGCGGCACTTGCCGTCTTGAAGTAAGTGTTCTGAAACAAGCGCTTTACAATTGTTAACGGCCTGGCCCTGTCCAGGCCGTTTTCATTTGTGTATCAGTGTTTTGCCTCACACACCTTGAAACGTAAGTTGAAGGTAAATAGCCGGTAAAGCTGCTTTGCTTAATCCCCATCAGTGCTTATCGTTCAGCCTCCCGTAAAAGAAGCCCACGCGCCCAATGGTTAATCACTCCATGCAATCGTCCCCACGCAACTCCCGTCGCTGGCTGATCAGCCTGCTTGTCTTGTTGGTTATCGCCGTCCTGTGCTGGAAATTCTGGCCTGCCGGTTCAGCCCAGAAAGAGGGCGCCGACAAGGCAGCGGCCGGGCATGCCGGGCGTTCGGGGATGATGCGACCGGGCTTCGGTGGCGGCACCGGGCCGATTCCGGTGCGGGTGGCGCCGGCCGTCACGGGCGACTTCCCGCTGTATTACAAGGCGCTGGGCACCGTGACTGCACTCAACACCATCAACGTGCGCAGCCGGGTGGGTGGTGAGCTGGTCAAGATCAATTTCGAAGAGGGGCAGATGGTCAAGGCTGGCGACTTGCTGGCAGAGATCGATCCGCGCCCGTACCAGAACGCCTTGCTTCAAGCTGAAGGCACCTTGTTGCAGAATCAGGCGCAACTGAAAAACGCACAGGTCGATGTCGAGCGTTATCGCGGGCTGTACAAGGAAGACAGCATCGCCAAACAGACCCTGGACACCGCCGAAGCGCTGGTCGGCCAGTATCTGGGCACGGTCAAGACCAATCAGGCGGCGGTCAACGACGCCAAGCTCAATCTCGAATTCACCAGGATCCGCGCGCCGATTGCCGGTCGCGTCGGTCTGCGTCAGGTCGACGTGGGCAACCTTGTAACGGCCAATGACACCACGTTCATCGCGGTGATCACCCAGACCCAGCCGATCAGCGTTGCATTTACCCTGCCGGAAAACAGCCTCGAAACCGTGCTCGCCCGCTATCGCAGCGGCGCCAAACTGCCGGCCGAAGCCTGGGATCGTGGCGACAGCAAACTGCAAGCGACCGGTGTGCTGCAAAGTCTCGACAACCAGATCGATGTGGCCACCGGCACATTGAAATTCAAGGCGCGTTACGAAAACCGCGATCAGTCGCTGTTCCCCAATCAGTTCGTCAACGTACACCTGCTGGCCGACACCCTCAAAGGCGTGGTGCTGGCACCGTCCGCCGCCATTCAGTTCGGCACCAACGGCACTTTTGTCTACGCGCTTGAAGGCGACAAGAAAGTCACCATCCGCCCGTTGAAGATCGGCGCCAGTGACGGCGAGAACACTGTAATCACCGAGGGCTTGGCCGCCGGCGATCGCGTGGTGCTGGAAGGCACCGACCGCCTCAAGGAAGGCAGCGAAGTGGAAGTGGTCAACGACAGCAACCAGGTGCCAACCACGCCGACCGAACACCTGCAAGGCAAGTCCGCCGCCACCCCGACTGACGCCGCTGTCACCGACAAGGCCAAGAAGGGCGCATGAACATTTCGCGGCTGTTCATCCTCCGTCCGGTAGCCACCACCCTGAGCATGCTGGCCATTATCCTGGCCGGCCTGATCGCTTATCGCTTGTTGCCAGTGTCGGCGTTGCCTCAGGTTGATTACCCGACCATCCGCGTCATGACCCTGTATCCCGGCGCCAGCCCGGACGTGATGACCAGTGCCGTGACCGCGCCCCTTGAGCGCCAGTTCGGGCAGATGCCGGGCCTGACGCAAATGGCCTCGACCAGTTCCGGCGGTGCTTCGGTACTGACCCTGCGGTTCAGCCTCGACATCAACATGGACGTCGCCGAGCAACAGGTGCAAGCCGCGATCAACGCCGCGACCAATCTGTTGCCGACCGATTTGCCGGCGCCGCCGGTGTACAACAAGGTCAACCCGGCGGATACCCCGGTGCTGACCTTGGCCATCACTTCGAAAACCATGCTCCTGCCCAAGCTCAATGATCTGGTCGATACGCGCATGGCGCAGAAAATCGCCCAGATCAGTGGCGTCGGCATGGTCAGCATTGCCGGCGGCCAGCGTCAGGCCGTGCGGATCAAGGTCAACCCGGAGGCCCTGGCCGCCAACAGCCTGAACCTGTCGGATGTGCGCACGTTGATCAGCGCCTCCAACGTCAACCAGCCGAAGGGTAACTTCGACGGCCCGACGCGGGTGTCGATGCTCGACGCCAACGATCAACTGACGTCGCCCAAGGACTACGCCAACCTGATCCTCGCCTACAAGAATGGCGCACCGCTGCGGCTCAAGGATGTCGCGGAGATCGTCGACGGTGCCGAGAACGAACGCCTTGCCGCGTGGGCCAACCAGAATCAGGCGGTTTTGCTCAACATTCAGCGTCAACCTGGCGCCAACGTGATTGAAGTGGTCGATCGGATCAAGGCCTTGCTGCCGAGCATCACCGACAACCTGCCGGCCGGTCTTGATGTCACCGTGCTGACCGACCGCACCCAGACCATTCGTGCCTCGGTCACCGACGTGCAGCACGAGTTGCTGATCGCCATCGCGCTGGTGGTGATGGTGACCTTCCTGTTCCTGCGCCGTTTCAGCGCGACGATCATTCCTTCCGTGGCGGTGCCGCTGTCGCTGATCGGCACCTTCGGCGTGATGTACCTCGCCGGGTTCTCGGTCAACAACCTGACCCTGATGGCGTTGACCATCGCCACCGGTTTTGTGGTCGACGATGCCATCGTGATGCTGGAAAACATCTCGCGCTTCATCGAGGAGGGCGACAGTCCGATGCAAGCGGCGCTCAAGGGCGCCAGACAGATCGGCTTCACCCTGATTTCCCTGACCCTGTCGCTGATTGCGGTGCTGATCCCGCTGCTGTTCATGGCCGATGTGGTCGGGCGCCTGTTCCGCGAATTCGCCATTACGCTGGCAGTGGCGATCCTGATTTCCCTCGTGGTGTCGCTGACCCTGACGCCAATGATGTGCGCGCGTCTGCTCAAGCGCGAACCCGAAGAGCACGAACAGGGCCGTTTCTACCGGGCCAGCGGCGCGTGCATCGACTGGATGATTGCGAAATATGGTCGCGGTTTGCAGTGGGTACTCAAGCATCAGCCGCTGACCCTGCTGGTAGCCATTGGCACACTGGCGCTGACCGTGTTCCTTTATATGGTCGTGCCAAAAGGCTTCTTCCCGGTGCAAGACACCGGGGTGATTCAGGGCATTTCCGAAGCGCCGCAGTCGATTTCCTTCGCCGCCATGGGCGAGCGTCAGCAGGCGTTGGCCAAGGTCATTCTTGAAGACCCGGCAGTGCAAAGCCTGTCGTCCTACATCGGCGTCGATGGTGACAACGCCACGCTCAACAGCGGCCGCCTGCTGATCAATCTCAAGCCCCATGGCGAGCGTGATCTCAGCGCCACCGAGGTGATCGCGAGACTGCAACCGCAACTGGACAAACTGGTCGGCATTCGTCTGTACATGCAACCGGTGCAGGACCTGACCATCGAAGACCGCGTCAGCCGTACTCAATACCAGTTCAGCATGTCGTCGCCGGATTCAGAACTGCTCAGCCAGTGGAGCGGGCGGTTGGTCGAAGCGCTGGCACAGCGCCCGGAACTGACCGACGTCGCCAGTGATTTGCAGGACAAGGGCTTGCAGGTGTATCTGGTGATCGACCGCGATGCGGCCTCGCGCCTCGGCGTTTCGGTGGCGAACATCACCGATGCGCTGTACGACGCCTTCGGTCAGCGGCAGATTTCGACCATCTACACCCAGGCCAGCCAGTACCGCGTGGTGCTGCAGGCGCAGGCGGGGGAAAGAATCGGCCCGCAGGCGCTGGATCAGATTCACGTCAAGACCACTGACGGCGCGCAGGTGCGCCTGTCGAGTCTGGCCCGTGTCGAGGAACGCCAGGCGCAACTGGCGATCACTCATATCGGTCAGTTCCCGGCGGTGATGATGTCGTTCAACCTCGCACCGGGCGTGGCGCTGGGGCATGCGGTGGACGTCATCGAACAAGTGCAGAAAGACATCGGCATGCCGGTCGGCGTGCAGACCCAGTTCCAGGGCGCGGCCGAAGCTTTTCAAGCGTCGCTGTCGAGCACCTTGCTGCTGATTCTGGCGGCGGTGGTGACCATGTACATCGTGCTCGGCGTGCTTTACGAGAGCTACATCCACCCGATCACCATTCTCTCGACTCTGCCATCGGCGGCGGTTGGCGCGTTGCTGGCATTGCTGCTCAGCGGCAATGACCTGGGCATGATCGCGATCATCGGCATCATTCTCTTGATCGGTATCGTCAAGAAAAACGCGATCATGATGATCGACTTCGCCCTCGACGCTGAACGCAACCAGGGCATGGCGCCGGAGGAGGCGATCTATCAAGCGGCCCTGCTGCGTTTCCGGCCGATTCTGATGACCACGTTGGCCGCGCTGTTCGGCGCGGTGCCATTGATGCTGGCCACCGGTTCCGGGGCTGAGTTGCGTCAACCGTTGGGTCTGGTGATGGTTGGCGGGTTGTTGATGAGTCAGGTGTTGACGCTGTTTACCACGCCGGTGATTTACCTGTACTTCGACCGTTTGGGCCGTCGCTTTGGCAAAACCAATGCCGACACCGAAGAGGTGGTGGTATGACGCAGCGCAAAACCTGTAGGCGTGAGCCTGCTCGCCATGAGGCCGGCACCTGCAACATCCATGCGAACAGATACACCGCTATCGCGAGCAGGCTCACTCCTCCAGGGGAGTGGTGTGAATTCGGAGATTGCGGTCAATGAACCTCTCCGGTCCTTTCATCAAGCGCCCGGTAGCAACCATGCTCCTGAGCCTGGCGATCATGCTGTTGGGCGGTGTCAGCTTCGGTCTGCTGCCGGTTTCACCGTTGCCGCAGATGGACTTCCCGGTGATCGTCGTGCAGGCGAGCCTGCCTGGCGCCAGCCCGGAGGTCATGGCCTCCACGGTGGCCACGCCGCTGGAGCGTTCGTTCGGTGCCATTGCCGGCGTCAACACCATGAGCAGCCGCTCCAGTCAGGGTTCAACCCGGGTCATTCTGCAATTCGACCTCGACCGTGACATCAACGGCGCGGCGCGGGAAGTGCAGGCGGCGATCAACGCTTCGCGCAACCTGCTGCCGAGCGGGATGCGCAGCATGCCGACCTACAAGAAGGTCAACCCGTCGCAGGCGCCAATCATGGTGCTGTCGTTGACTTCGGATGTGCTGGAAAAAGGTCAGCTCTACGACTTGGCGTCGACCATCCTGTCGCAGAGTCTGTCGCAGGTTCAGGGTGTCGGTGAGGTGCAGATCGGCGGCAGTTCGTTGCCGGCCGTGCGTATCGAACTCGAACCGCAGGCCCTGAACCAGTACGGCGTGGCGCTCGATGATGTGCGCAAGACCATCGCCGATGCCAACGTGCGCCGGCCCAAGGGCTCGGTCGAGGACGGCCAGCGCTTGTGGCAGATCCAGGCCAACGACCAGTTGGAGAAAGCCAAGGATTATGAATCGCTGATCATCCATTACGCCGACGGTGCCGCGTTGCGCCTGAAGGACGTGGCCAAGGTCAGCGACGGCGTCGAAGACCGCTACAACAGCGGTTTCTTCAACGACGACGCGGCGGTGCTGCTGGTGATCAACCGCCAGGCCGGGGCCAACATTATCGAGACGGTCAACGAGATCAAGGCGCAACTGCCTGCGCTGCAAGCGGTGCTGCCGGCCAGCGTGAAGCTGAATCTGGCGATGGACCGTTCGCCGGTGATCAAGGCAACGTTGCACGAAGCCGAGATGACCCTGTTGATCGCCGTGGCACTGGTAATTCTGGTGGTGTTCCTGTTTCTCGGTAACTTCCGCGCCTCGCTGATTCCGACATTGGCGGTGCCGGTGTCGCTGGTCGGTACTTTCGCGGTGATGTACCTCTATGGCTTCTCACTGAACAACCTGTCACTGATGGCGCTGATTCTCGCCACCGGTCTGGTGGTGGACGACGCCATCGTGGTGCTGGAGAACATTTCGCGGCACATCGACGAAGGCGTCAAACCGATGCAGGCCGCGTATCTGGGGGCCAAGGAAGTCGGGTTTACCTTGTTATCGATGAACGTCTCGCTGGTCGCAGTGTTCCTGTCGATTCTGTTTATGGGCGGGATTGTCGAGAGTTTGTTCCGCGAATTCTCCATCACGCTGGCTGCGGCCATTGTGGTCTCGCTGGTGGTTTCGCTGACGCTGACGCCGATGCTCTGCGCCCGCTGGCTCAAGCCGCATACGCCGGGGCAGGAAAACCGTCTGCAACGCTGGAGTCGCAAGACCAACGACTGGATGGTGGCCAAGTACGCCACCAGCCTCGACTGGGTGCTGCGTCACCGCCGCCTGACGTTGCTCAGCCTGTTCATCACCGTTGGCGTCAACGTCGCGCTCTATGTGGTGGTACCGAAGACTTTCATGCCGCAGCAGGATACCGGCCAGTTGATCGGTTTCGTGCGCGGAGACGACGGCCTGTCGTTCAGCGTGATGCAGCCGAAAATGGAAACCTTCCGCCGCGCCGTGCTCAAGGACGAGGCGGTGGAAAGCGTCGCCGGGTTCATCGGCGGCACCAACGGCACCAACAACGCCTTCATGCTGGTACGTCTGAAGCCGATCAAGGACCGCCAGTTGTCGGCACAGAAAGTCATCGAGCGCCTGCGCAAGGAAATGCCTAAGGTGGCCGGCGCACAATTGATGCTGATGGCCGACCAGGATCTGCAGTTTGGCGGTGGTCGCGAGCAGACCACTTCGCAGTACAGCTACATCCTGCAAAGCGGTGATCTTGGCGAGTTGCGTGAGTGGTACCCGAAAGTGGTCGCCGCGTTGCGGGCGTTGCCGGAGTTGACGGCCATTGATGCCCGTGAAGGCAAAGGCGCGCAGCAGGTGACTTTGATTGTCGACCGCGATCAGGCCAAGCGTCTGGGGGTGGACATGAGCATGGTGACTGCGGTGCTGAACAACGCTTACAGCCAGCGGCAGATTTCAACGATCTACGACAGCCTGAACCAGTACCAAGTGGTGATGGAGGTCAATCCGAAATACGCCCAGGATCCGATTACCCTCAAGCAAGTCCAGGTGATCACCGCCGACGGCGCACGGATTCCGCTATCGACCATCGCTCACTATGAGAGCAGCCTGGAGGACGATCGCGTCAGCCACGAAGGCCAGTTCGCCTCGGAAGATATTTCTTTCGACATGGCTGAAGGCGTGACGGTAGAGCAGGGCAGTGCCGCCATCGAGCGGGCGATTGCCAAGCTCGGCTTGCCGGAAGACGTGATCGCGAAAATGGCCGGTACTGCCGATGCGTTCGCCGCGACCCAGAAGAGCCAGCCGTTCATGATTCTTGGCGCGCTGTTGGCGGTGTATCTGGTGTTGGGCGTGCTGTATGAAAGCTACATTCATCCGCTGACGATTCTGTCGACGCTGCCGTCGGCCGGTGTCGGCGCATTGCTGTCGATCTATGCATTGGGCGGCGAATTCAGCCTGATCTCGTTACTCGGGCTGTTCCTGCTGATCGGGGTGGTGAAGAAAAACGCGATCCTGATGATCGACCTCGCACTGCAACTGGAACGGCATCAGGGCATGTCGCCGCTGGAATCGATCCGCAGTGCCTGCCTGCAACGTCTGCGCCCCATTCTGATGACCACATTGGCGGCCATCCTCGGTGCCTTGCCGTTGCTGCTCAGCCGGGCGGAAGGCGCGGAAATGCGCCAGCCATTGGGCCTGACCATCATCGGCGGACTGGTTTTCAGCCAGGTGCTGACGCTTTACACCACCCCGGTGGTCTACCTCTATCTCGACAAGCTTCGCCATCGTTTCAACAAATGGCGTGGCGTGCGTACTGACGCTGCTCTGGAAACTCCGCTATGACTGACCGTTCGCTTTTCAATCTGGCCACTGTTCGCGGCTCGCGTCTGTTGAGCCTGTCGCTGTGCGTGGCAATGCTCAGTGCCTGCGCCGTCGGCCCGGACTACCAGCGCCCGCAGACGGCTGAAATTCCTCAATACAAGGAAGCTGAAGGCTGGCGTCAAGCTAACCCGAGCGATTCGCTGGCGCGTGGCGCGTGGTGGGAGTTGTATGGCGATCAGCAACTCAACGGGCTGATCGAAAAACTCAACAGCTCCAACCAGACCGTCGCCCAGTCGGAAGCCCAGTTTCGACAGGCGCAGGCCCTCGTCCGCAGTGCGCGCGGGGCGTTCTACCCAAGCGTCGACCTGAGCGTGGGAAAAACCCGCTCCAGCCAAGGCACCGGCAGCAGCAGTTCGAGTTTGAGCAGTTCTTCCAGCGGCATTCGCGACACCTACAGCGCGGAGTTGGGCGTGAGTTGGGAAGCCGATGTCTGGGGCAAGTTGCGTCGCGGTCTTGAGGCCGATCAGGCTAGCGCACAGGCGAGTTTCGCCGATCTGGCCGCGATGCGTTTGAGTCAGCAATCGGAGCTGGTGCAGAACTACCTGCAACTGCGGGTGATCGATCAGCAGAAGCGTTTACTCGAAGCGACGGTTGCGGCGTATGAGCGCTCGCTGAAAATGACCCAGAACCAATACCGCGCGGGTGTTTCCGGGCGTGACGCGGTGGCGCAGGCGCAGACGCAACTGAAAAGCACCCAGGCTGATCTGGTCGATCTGATCTGGCAGCGCGCGCAATTCGAGAATGCCATTGCCGTGCTGACCGGTCAGGCGCCAGCGGACTTCAATCTCGCCGAAACCCAGACCATCCCGAACCTGCCGCAGGTGCCGTTGAGCCTGCCGTCGCAGTTGCTGGAGCGCCGTCCGGACATCGCCTCGGCCGAGCGCTCGGTGATCGCCGCCAACGCCAATATCGGTGTGGCCAAAGCGGCGTACTACCCTGATCTGTCCCTGAGCCTGAGCGGCGGTTACAGCAGCAGTACCTCACAAAACCTGATCAGTTTGCCGAACCGCTTCTGGTCCGTCGGACCAAAACTGGCCTTGCCGCTGTTCGACGGCGGTATCCGTTCGGCGGAAGTTGACCGCACTGAAGCGGTGTACGACCAGACGGTCGCCAAGTACCGGCAGACCGTGCTCGACGGTTTCCGCGAAGTAGAAAACTATCTGGTGCAGCTCAAGGTGTATGAGGATGAAGCGGCGGTACGCCAGGAAGCCCTCGATGCTGCCCGCGATTCCTTGCGCCTGACGGAAAACCAGTACAAGGCCGGGCTGATTGCCTACATCGACGTGGTCGTGGTGCAGGCCACGGCATTGAGTAATGAGCGCAGTGTGTTGACTATTCTGCAGAACCGTTTGATTGCCAGTGTGCAATTGATTGCCGCGCTGGGCGGCGGTTGGGATGGCCAGCTCGACGTGAGTGACAAACGCTAAGGCAACGCGAGCGCAAAAACTGTGGGAGCGAGTTGTCGTCAGCTCTGTCGCTGGATAGTCCCAATTCAGAGCATTGTCGGGCCATCAAACAAGCGTTTCATCGGACTGATGGCAATTTGATTACTTAGTCAGTGCGTTCTGCTGTGCAATCAGTACAATCGCCGCATTTGCCCGACCGAGAATGGACGCGATCCGGTTTGGGTAGTCGTGAGAATCCGCATGCTCATCGGTAGTTATTCCTCCACCCTGGTTTTCATTTCGTTGTGTGTAGCGATCCTCGCGTCCTACACCGCCCTCGACCTTACCGGACGCATTGCAACAGCCAAGGGCCGTGCCGTGCATTTCTGGACAGCCGGGGGCGCGTTCGCCATGGGTGTGGGTGTCTGGTCGATGCACTTCATCGGCATGCTCGCCTTCAAGTTGCCGATCTCTCTGGGCTACGACATCACGCTCACCGCGCTGTCGCTGTTGATCGCGGTACTGTCCTGCGGTTTTGCCTTGTGGCTGGTCAGTCAGCCGAAATTGCCGATTTTGCAGTTGGCTTTTGGCTCGCTGATCATGGGCGCCGGTATCAGTGCCATGCATTACACCGGCATGGCGGCGATGCGCATGACGCCCGGGATCGATTACGACCCGACGCTGTTTGGCGCCTCGTTACTGATTGCCATCGGTGCCTCGGCTGCGGCGTTGTGGATTGCTTTTCGCCTGCGCCAGCATTCGCCCTATGTACGCCTGATTCGCGCCGGTGCTGCGGTGATCATGGGCATCGCTATTGTCGGCATGCATTACACCGGCATGGCCGCTGCGCAATTTCCTGACGGCAGTTTCTGCGGCGCTGCGCTCAATGGTCTGAAGGGCAATGGTCTGGACAGCCTGGTGCTGATCACCACGCTAGCGGTGCTGACGATTGCCTTGTTGACCTCAATCCTCGATGCACGGCTTGAAGCGCGCACCGCCGATCTGGCGCACTCGTTGACGGTGGCCAACCGCGAACTCACGCAACTGGCGCTGCACGACACCCTGACCGGTTTGCCAAACCGCATGCTGCTCGACGACCGGATCAATCAGGCAATCAAGAAAGTCCAAGAGCAGGGCGGCTGTTTTGCCTTGATGTTCATTGATCTGGATGGCTTCAAACCAGTCAATGATGCTTTTGGCCATCACATGGGCGATCAACTGCTGCGCGAAGTCGGTGTGCGCTTGCGCGAAGATTTGCGCAGCCTCGACACGCTGGCACGCATCGGCGGCGATGAGTTTGTGTTGCTGGTGCGCCTGGCCGAGCCCGATGATGCATTGGGATTGGCTGCACGCCAGGTCAGCCTGATCGCGCAGCCGTTCCGCGTGGCCGAACATGACTTGCAGATATCCGCCAGCGTCGGCATTGCCCTGTATCCGGGCAATGGCCAGAACGCCCCGGAACTACTGATGAACGCCGACGCGGCGATGTATCACGCCAAGGGTGGCGGCAAGAACGGTTACAGCTTCTTCGATGCGTCGATGAACACCAACGCACGCAAACAGCTGCAACTGTTGCAGGACTTGCGCGCGGCACTGGAGCACAGCCAGTTCAGCCTGCATTACCAACCCAAGTTCGACGCCGCCAGCGGTCATCCGGTGGGCGCCGAAGCGTTGTTGCGCTGGCAACATCCGGTCCACGGCATGCTGATGCCGGACAAGTTTATCGATATGGCGGAGAAAACCGGCCTGATCATTCCAATCGGCGAGTGGGTGCTCAACGAAGCCTGCCGGCAGATGCGCGAGTGGTACGTGCTCGGCTACACCGACTGGCGTATCGCGGTGAACCTCTCGGCGTTGCAGTTCTGCCATGCCGGATTGGTCCGAAGTGTTGCCAAAGCCTTGGCTACGCACCATTTACCTGCGAATAGCCTGACCCTGGAAATCACCGAAACCACGGCAATGAGCGATGCCGATGCAAGCATGACGGTGTTGCAGGATTTGTCGGACATGGGTGTCGACCTGTCCATTGATGACTTCGGTACCGGTTACTCGAGCCTCATGTACCTCAAGCGTTTGCCGGCCAATGAGCTGAAGATCGACCGTGGGTTTGTGCGGGATCTGGAGCATGACAGTGACGATGCGGCCATCGTGTCGGCGATTGTTGCGTTGGGGCAGGCGCTGGGGCTGCGGATTGTGGCTGAAGGCGTGGAAACGGGTTCGCAGCAGGATTTCCTGACGCAATTGGGCTGTGATTCGCTGCAAGGGTATCTGCTGGGGTATCCGAAGCCGGCAGACAAGTTCATGCAGGACATTGTCAGTGCACAGTGCCTGCCGACAGTCTGATAAACCGCGCCATCAGCTCGCTCCCACATTTGAAATGCAATCCCCTGTGGGAGCGAGCTTGCTCGTGAAAGCGTCGGCCCAGTCAAAAACAGACCTCATGCAAAACCCGCCAATGGCGGTTATTCTTCCCCCCGACTGTTACGTGTGCATTCAGGGGAAAGGCCAGCATGGATAAAGTCATTGTGATCACCGGTGGCGGGCGCGGGATTGGCGCCGCTACGGCGCTGTTGGCCGCCGAGCAGGGCTATCGCATCTGCATCAACTACCAGTCAGACGAACAGGCCGCGCAAAGCGTGCTGGAGCAAGTCCGCGCGTTGGGCGCACAGGCCATCGCAGTACGCGCCGACGTCAGCATCGAAGACGAAGTGATCGCACTGTTTCAGCGGGTCGACACCGAGTTAGGGCGAGTCACCGCATTGGTGAACAACGCCGGCACTGTCGGGCAAAAGTCGCGAGTCGATGAGATGTCCGAATTCCGCATCTTGAAAATCATGAAAACCAATGTTCTGGCGCCGATCCTTTGCGCCAAGCACGCGATCCTGCGCATGTCGCCCAAGCATGGCGGGCAGGGCGGCAGTATCGTCAACGTGTCGTCGGTCGCATCGCGTCTGGGTTCGCCGAACGAGTATGTTGATTACGCCGCCTCCAAAGGCGCGCTCGACACGTTCACCATCGGTTTGTCCAAGGAAGTGGCGGGCGAGGGGATTCGCGTCAACGCGGTGCGTCCGGGTTACATCTACACCGATTTCCACGCCCTGAGTGGCGATCCTGATCGGGTCAGCAAGCTTGAGTCGGCGATTCCGATGGCCCGTGGCGGGCGCCCGGATGAAGTGGCGGAGGCGATTATCTGGTTGTTGTCGGACAAGGCTTCCTATGCCACCGGGACGTTTGTTGATCTGGGTGGTGGGCGGTAAAAGAAGCAAGATCAAAAGATCGCAGCCTTCGGCAGCTCCTACACAGGATTAGGCGTTTCCCTGTAGGAGCTGCCGAAGGCTGCGATCTTTTTGCTGTCAGAACGACCGCACAATCCGCCCCAACGTCTCCATCGCCTTTTCCGAATCCTCGGTCCACGGGCTGCCGTAGTTCAAGCGAATACAGTTGCGGAACCGCTGAGTCGGCGAAAAGATCGGCCCTGGCGCAATGCTGATGCCCTGCGCCAGCGCCATCTGAAACAGCTTCAACGAATCCATCTGCGGTGGCAGTTCCAGCCACAAGAAGTAGCCGCCCGCCGGTTGGCTGACCCGCGTCTGCGCCGGGAAGTAACGGGCAATCGCCGCGAGCATCGCACTTTGCTGTTCTTCCAGCGCATAACGCAATTTGCGCAGATGCCGATCGTAGCCGCCGTGTTGCAGGTAGTCGGCAATCGCCGCTTGCGCCGGCATCGAGGCACAGAGTGAGGTCATCAGTTTCAGCCGTTCGATCTTCTGCGCGTAACGCCCGGCGGCGACCCAGCCGATGCGATAGCCGGGGGCCAGGCTTTTGGCGAATGAGCCGCAATGCATCACCAACCCTTCGGTGTCGAAGGCCTTGGCCGGTTTCGGCGCTTGCTGGCCGTAATAGAGTTCGGCGTAGACATCGTCTTCAATCAGCGGCACCTGATGGCGGCGCAGCAGTTCGACCAGTTCCTGCTTCTTGGCCTCGGGCATGGTCGCGCCCATCGGGTTCTGAAAACTGGTCATGCACCAGCAGGCCTTGATCGGGTGGCGCTCGAGTGTCTGGGCGAGTACGCCGAGGTCGATGCCATCGCGCGGATGTACGGGGATTTCCACCGCTTTGAGTTTCAGCCGTTCCAGCACTTGCAGGCTGGCGTAGAACGCCGGGGCTTCGATGGCGACCAGATCGCCCGGTTCGGTTACGGCTTGCAGGCACAGGTTCAGCGCTTCGAGGGCGCCATTGGTGATCAGCAGTTCTTCCATCGGCAGCATCAGCCCGCCGACCATATAGCGCAGGGCAATCTGCCGGCGCAGTTGCGGGTTGCCCGGCGACATGTCGGTGACCACCATGCGCGGGTCCATCTCCCGAGCGGCGCTGGCCAGCGAGCGAGACAGGCGTTGCAGCGGGAACAGGGTCGGGCTGGGGAACGCCGAACCGAACGGTACGGTGCTGGGATCCTTGATCGATTCCAGGACCGAGAACACCAGTTCGCTGACGTCAACCTCAGTCGAATCGTTTACGTGGCTACTGATCACCGGCTCCGAGAACGGGCTCGGCGCGTGGGTGTTGACGAAGTAACCCGAGCGCGGGCGCGCTCGGATCAGGCCGCGGCGTTCCAGCAAGTAATAAGCCTGGAACACCGTGGACGGGCTGACGCCGTAGGTCTGGCTGGCGTAGCGCACCGAGGGCACGCGCTGGCCGGGGCCAAGGACGCCGGAGCGGATCAGTTCAGCGATGTCGTCGGCGAATTTTTCGTAGCGTTTCATCGAGGAGCCTTGGTGCTTGTTGATTGTGTGGGGTGTCAGGGAACTGCCCCTCACCCTAGCCCTCTCCCGGAGGGAGAGGGGACTGATTGGGGGATGCTGGCGAAGTACACCGACCTGAAATTGTTTTGCTGAATCCATAATCGACTCGGTTTTTCAGGTCGATGTAGGGCACAAGACAGCTCGGTCGGCCCCTTCTCCCCCCGGGAGAGGGCTGGGGTGAGGGGAAACGATTCTAACGGCTCAGCGATTCATCGGCGCCACAAACCTGCTCTTCGCCACGCTGTAAACCTCAGGCTCATCGCTGTCGGCAATCTTGAAGCTCAAGGTCTGCGAGCTGCTGCTCGGCCGATCTGTGGTCATCGCCACCGACACCGGCACATCGACAATCTCACCCGCTGCCAGGCTCAGTTCGGTCTTGCCTTGCAACTGGAAGCCGTCGCCGTCCACCAGAGTCAGGTTGTAGTTCTGACGCTGCTGGGTCTTGTTGATGACTTTCAGCGAATAGATGTTTTCGATCTGGCCCTGACCGTTTTCACGGAACAGCCCGCGATCCTTGGTCACGTCCAGCGACACCATGGGACGTTCGATCAGGGCCAGGGCCAGCGCGCCGATCATTGCCAGCAACACCGCAACGTAACCGATCAGCCGTGGGCGCAGCAGATGAGTCTTGCCACCCTGCAATTCGCGCTCGGAACTGTAGCGGATCAAACCGCGTGGGTAGTTCATCTTGTCCATGATCGAATCACAGGCGTCGATGCACGCCGCGCAACCAATGCACTCCATCTGCAAACCGTCGCGGATGTCGATGCCGGTCGGGCACACCTGCACGCACAACTGGCAGTCGATGCAATCGCCCAGCCCGGCCTCAACCGGTTTCAGATCACGCTTGCGCGGGCCACGGTTTTCGCCGCGGGCCACGTCGTAGGCAATCGTCAGGGTGTCCTTGTCGAACATCACGCTCTGGAACCGCGCATATGGACACATGTGCATGCACACCGCTTCACGTAGCCAACCGGCATTAATGTAGGTGGCGGCGGTGAAGAAAAGCACCCAGAACAGGCTGATCCCGCCGATTTGCAGGGTCAGCAGTTCTTCGGCCAGTGGCCGGATCGGGGTGAAGTAGCCGACGAAGGTCAGCCCCGTCATGACGCTGATCGCCAGCCATAGCGTGTGTTTGGCGGCGCGGCGCGCGAGTTTGTTCAGGCTCCAGGGCGCCGCTTGCAGTTTGATTCGCTGGTTGCGCTCGCCTTCGGTGATTTTCTCGCACCACATGAAAATCCACGTCCACGAACTCTGCGGGCAGGTGTACCCGCACCAGACGCGCCCGGCGAACACGGTGATGGCGAACAGGCCGAACGCGGCAATGATCAACAAGGCCGAGAGCAGGATGAAATCCTGTGGCCAAAAGGTTGCACCAAAGATGTGGAATTTGCTCTCCGACAGATCCCATAACACGGCCTGACGACCGCCCCAGTTCAACCACACCGTGCCGAAGAACAGCAAAAACAGAAACCCCGCGCCGCTGATGCGCAGGCTACGAAACAGGCCGGTGAAGCTGCGGGTGTGGATCTGGTTGTCGCTGGATTTGGCCGTCGCCTTCATTGGGCGTGCGGGCACCTTCTTTATATGAGGAGCTATCGTTGGCGTTGCTTCTACGGTTCGGACGGGGATTTGTTCGCTCATGGTCGTTCGCTCATCAGCCTCCATCAGGCCGATGCACTATGAGCGCCGATCTGTTTGCATAACAGACTCAGCTATTTTAATAAAAAGCGGATCAGATGGTATCGGGCTCAGACCCTGCGACAACTTGAAGCAGCCCACAGACAAGGGCGCAAACGCCTATCCCAGACGTTTGCGTGGGCTGTTGACCAGGGTCAGTCAAATCACCGAATCACTCTCTTCTGCCTTCAGGTGCTTACGCCCGTCTTTGGCGCCGGCGACGGTCAATGCGTCGGCTTCTGCTTCGGTGATGTAAATGCGCTGGCCTTCGATTTCCACGGCCGACATGGATTTTTCACTGTCGGTGATCACTGTCACGTCTTCGCACAAGCGGATCTGCTCGCCGTTTTCAACGGTGAAAAAGCAGGTCTGGTTTTCAATTCGAACGGTCATGTTGGCTGTCCTTTTTTCAGGGGTGTCTGAAACGTTAGGGCGCACGCATCGCTGATCGTTCTGCGCAACTGATTAATGGTCGCCGCTGTCCATCTTCTATAAGCCTCTTGGAAGGACTGCAGGATGAACGCGTGGTGGCATGAAGTGTGGGTAACCCTGCAAGCGGAATTTGCCGACATCGGCGATGCCTCGCAACTGACGCGGATTACCGTGCGCCTGTTGATGGCGGCGGTGCTGGGCGGGATTCTCGGGTTTGAGCGCGAACACAAGGGCAAGGCAGCCGGAGTGCGCACCCATATGCTGGTGGCACTGGGGGCGGCGCTGTTTGTGCTGGTGCCGCAGACTTCGGGAGCCGAGTCGGACGCGATGAGTCGGGTGTTGCAGGGGGTGATTGCCGGGGTTGGTTTCCTTTGCGCCGGCACCATTCTGAAAAACCAGGAAGGCGATCAAGGCCACGTCAAAGGCCTGACCACTGCCGCCGGGCTGTGGATGACGGCGGCGATTGGTGTGGCGGCGGGGTTGGGCAGGGAGGCGACGGCGTTGCTCAGCACTTTTCTCGCGCTTGGCATTTTCAGCGTGATGCCACGGATCGTGAAGCTTTTCGAAAAAGAAGAAGAGAAGACTGATGACCACTGATCATTCCTGCGCCTAATGATCGTTCCCACGCAGAGCGTGGGAACGATCAGCAAGAGTAACGCGAGCTTAAAGGATGACCGGTGGCATGGTCGTCGGTGGCTCCTCCTTCGGTGGCGGCGTGGTGCCGGGCGGTTCCTGCTCGGGAATCGGTTGAGGTTCGGTCTCGGGAATCGTCGGGTTGTCGATGTTCGGATCAGGGGTTTCAGCCGGGATCGGGATGTTCATCAGATAGACCTCCGTGTGGCACATGGCGTGAGAAGTGCTTAAGTGAGTTGACCACCTCTCGGCGAATTCGATCCGCTTTTTCACCCAGGCAAATTTCGCTGAACTTTTCCCGGCGCCGGCTGCTCGGAACCTAAGTGAGTTCATTGCGGGGCAGGCGCTTCGTTGCGAAAACTGATCCGCTACAAGAGCGTCCTTTGGGCGTTAAGGAGAGATGCTCAATGACTGCTGAAAAACCCTCAGAGCTGAGCTACAACCCCCACATGCCGCTGTCGCAGGCATTGCTGTTACCACGCATTGTCATCGAAAACACCATGCCGACCCTCGATGGCGGGCAGTTCGCCGTGAAGTCGATTGCCGGACGCGACGTGGTCGTCACCAGCAAGGTATTTGCCGACGGTCACGACAAACTGGCGGTGCGCATTCGCTGGCGTGAGGAGGGTGAAGACACCTGGCAAAGCGAGGTCATGGCCGATCAGGGCAATAACGGCTGGAAAGGTCAGTTCCGCCCTGAGCATCAGGGTCGTTTTCTGTACTGCATCGAAGCGTGGATCGATCATTTCGCCAGTTTCCAGTACGAACTGGAAAAGAAACACACCGCCGCCGTGCCCGTCTCGCTGGAACTGCAAGAAGGCCGAACCATGGTGCAACAGGCCGCCGAGCGCAGCGAAGGTCAGCTCAGCGAACAACTCGCCGCCCTGCATCACGAACTGTCCGGCCTGCTCGAAACCGAGCAGGTGGCGCTGTTTCTGCACTCGCGCAGTGCGCAATTGATGGCCCAGGCCGATCACCGCGCTTATCTGAGCGTGAGCCCCGAGTTCCCCATGGACGTCGAACGTGAGCTGGCTGAATTCGCCAGCTGGTACGAACTGTTTCCGCGCTCGATCACCGACGATCCCAACCGTCACGGCACCTTTAACGACGTGCATTCGCGGTTGCCAATGATTCAGGACATGGGTTTCGACGTGTTGTACTTCACGCCGATCCACCCGATCGGCCGCGCCCACCGCAAGGGTCGCAATAATTCCCTCACCGCAGGTCCCGATGATCCGGGCAGTCCTTATGCCATCGGTAGCGAGGAGGGCGGCCACGAGGCGATTCACTCGCAACTCGGTACCCGCGAAGACTTCCGCCGTTTGGTGGCTGCCGCCGCCGACCATGGTTTGGAAATCGCCCTCGATTTCGCCATTCAGTGTTCTCAGGATCACCCGTGGCTCAAGCAGCATCCCGGCTGGTTCAACTGGCGCCCCGACGGCACGATCAAATACGCCGAGAACCCGCCGAAGAAATATCAGGACATCGTCAATGTCGATTTCTATGCGCCGGACGCGATCCCGAGCCTGTGGGTCGAGCTGCGTGACATTGTTGTCGGCTGGGTCGAAGAGGGCGTGAAGATTTTTCGCGTCGATAATCCGCACACCAAGCCGCTGCCGTTCTGGCAATGGCTGATTGCCGATGTGCGGGCGCTGCATCCGGAAGTGATCTTCCTCGCCGAAGCGTTCACCACGCCGGCGATGATGGCGCGGCTCGGCAAGGTCGGTTACACGCAGAGCTACACCTATTTCACCTGGCGCAATACCAAATCCGAACTGGCCGCGTATTTCACCGAACTCAACGAATCGCCGTGGCGTGAATGCTACCGGCCGAATTTCTTCGTCAATACGCCGGACATCAACCCGGCGTTCCTGCATGAGTCCGGGCGCGCGGGTTTTCTCATTCGCGCGGCGCTGGCGACCATGGGTTCGGGCCTGTGGGGCATGTATTCCGGTTATGAACTGTGCGAAGCGGCGCCGGTGCCGGGCAAGGAGGAATACCTCGATTCGGAGAAATACGAGATCCGCGTCCGCGATTTCACCGCACCCGGCAACATCATTGCCGAGATCGCTCAACTCAACCGCATCCGTCGACAGAACCCTGCGTTGCACACGCATCTGGGCCTGACGATCTACAACGCCTGGAACGACAACATTCTGTATTTCGGCAAGCGCAGCGCGGATGGCAGCAACTTCATTCTGGTGGCGGTGAACCTTGATCCGCATAACGTGCAGGAAGCGAATTTCGAACTGCCGTTGTGGGAAATGGGCCTGCCCGATGACGCGACTACCCACGGTGAGGATTTGATGAGCGGGCATCGCTGGGACTGGCACGGCAAGTATCAGTTCATGCGTATTGATCCGGGTCATCAACCGTTCGGGATCTGGCGGATCACCGCCGCCTGAAGCTGACAATCAAATCTGTGGTTAGAAATGAATTCACTGTGGCGAGGGGATTTATCGAAACGTCGCACCGCCCCGCTGGGCTGCGAAGCGGCCCCGCTGTTTACCATTTAAACCGAGTTGCGCGATTTTACGACTGCTGCGCAGCCGATCGGGGATAAATCCCCTCACCACAAGAGCCCTCTCATCACAGGGTATTCGTGTGGTCTCAGCGAATTGAACAGGAGTTTCACATGGCGAAGAAACCCAAGGCAGCCACCTTTATCAAAGACCCGCTCTGGTACAAGGACGCGGTGATCTATCAGGTTCACGTCAAATCGTTTTTCGACTCCAACAACGACGGGATCGGCGACTTTCCCGGCCTGATCGCCAAACTCGATTACATTGCCGAACTCGGCGTCAACACCATTTGGCTTTTGCCGTTCTACCCGTCGCCACGCCGTGATGACGGCTACGACATCGCCGAATACCGTGGCGTCCACAGCGATTACGGGACCATGGCCGACGCCAAGCGCTTTATCGCCGAGGCGCACAAACGTGGGTTGAGGGTCATCACCGAGCTGGTCATCAACCACACCTCCGATCAGCACCCGTGGTTCCAGCGCGCGCGCAAGGCCAAGCCCGGCTCGGCAGCGCGGGACTTTTATGTGTGGTCGGATGACGATCAGAAATACGATGGCACGCGGATCATTTTCCTCGACACCGAAAAGTCCAACTGGACCTGGGACCCGGTCGCCGGCCAGTACTTCTGGCACCGTTTCTATTCGCACCAGCCAGACCTGAATTTCGACAATCCGCAAGTGATGAAAGCCGTGCTGTCGGTGATGCGTTACTGGCTGGACATGGGCATCGACGGCCTGCGCCTCGATGCGATTCCGTACCTGATCGAACGCGACGGCACCAACAACGAAAACCTGCCCGAGACCCACGACGTCCTCAAGCAGATACGCGCCGAAATCGACGCCAATTACCCCGATCGCATGCTGCTGGCCGAGGCCAACCAATGGCCGGAAGACACCCAGTTGTACTTCGGCGACACCGATGCCGCAGGCCTGAATGGCGACGAATGCCACATGGCGTTTCACTTCCCGCTGATGCCGCGCATGTACATGGCGCTGGCCCAGGAAGATCGCTTTCCGATCACCGATATTCTGCGGCAGACCCCTGAAATTCCCGCCAACTGCCAATGGGCGATTTTCCTGCGCAACCACGATGAACTGACGCTGGAGATGGTCACCGACAAGGAACGCGACTACCTGTGGAATTATTACGCCGCTGACCGCCGCGCGCGCATCAACCTCGGCATTCGTCGGCGTCTGGCGCCATTGATGGAGCGCGATCGCCGTCGCGTCGAGCTGCTCAACAGCCTGCTGCTGTCGATGCCGGGTACGCCGACCCTGTATTACGGCGATGAAATCGGCATGGGCGACAACATCTACCTCGGCGACCGCGATGGCGTGCGTACACCGATGCAATGGTCGATCGACCGCAACGGTGGTTTCTCCCGCGCCGATCCGGCGAGTCTGGTGCTGCCGCCGATCATGGACCCGCAATACGGTTATCTGTCGGTCAATGTTGAAACCCAGGCCGGCGACCCGCATTCGTTGCTCAACTGGACGCGGCGCATGCTCGCCGTGCGCAAGCAATCCAAGGCGTTCGGCCGTGGCACGCTGAAAATGCTCTCGCCGAGCAACCGGCGGATTTTGGCTTATACCCGTGAATTCACCGACGCCGACGGCAAGCACGAAATCATTCTCTGCGTGGCCAACGTGTCGCGCAGCGCGCAAGCAGCGGAGCTGGACCTGTCGGCGTATGTCGGCATGGTGCCGGTGGAAATGCTCGGCGGTAACGCCTTCCCGCCCATCGGCCAACTGAATTTCCTTCTGACTCTCGCGCCGTACGGCTTCTATTGGTTCGCACTGGCGACGGAAAACCAGATGCCGAGTTGGCACGTGGAACCGGCGCAGAGCCTGCCGGACTTCACCACGCTGGTGCTGAAAAAACGCATGGAAGAACTGCTCGAAACGCCGTCCCGCGCGACGCTGGAGCAGGGCATTCTGCCGAGCTGGCTGCAAAACCGGCGCTGGTTCGCCGGCAAGGACGCGGCTATCGACAAGGTCAATCTGGCCTATGGCGTGCGTTTCGGCGATGCGGAGCATCCGGTGCTGCTCAGCGAAATCGAAGTCACCAGCGGTGGCCAGACCAGCCGTTATCAACTGCCGTTTGGCTTTATTGCCGAAGATCAGGTCGGCGCGGCGCTGCCGCAACAATTGGCGCTGGCCCGTGTCCGCCGCGTGCGTCAGGTCGGCTTGATCACTGATGCCTTCAGCCTTGAGGCGTTTATCCGCGCTGTCCTGCAGGGCATGCAAAACAACACCGTGCTGGAATCGTCCGAAGGCGAAATCCGTTTCGAACCGACGCCGCATCTGGACAAACTCAACCTGGGTGGCGAGTCCGAAGTGCGTTATCTGTCGGCCGAGCAATCGAACAGTTCGGTGGTGATCGGCAACAGCCTGGTACTTAAGCTGATCCGCAAAGTCGCTTCTGGCGTACACCCGGAACTGGAGATGAGCGCTTACCTGACCGCTGCCGGATTTGCCAATATCTCACCGCTGCTCGGTTCGGTGATTCGCCGCGACGGCAAGGGCGAGGACAACCTGCTGATGATCGCCCAAGGCTATCTGAGCAATCAGGGCGACGCGTGGGAATGGACGCAGAACAACCTCGAACGGGCGTTGCGCGACGAACTGGCCGATGCCATGTCCGAGCAGGATCAGCACTACAACGCGCTGGGCGAATTGAAGGACTTTGCCGGGATGCTCGGCCAGCGTCTGGGGGAAATGCACCAGGTGTTAGCGGCGCCGACCGATAACCCCGACTTTGCCCCGCAAACCAGTACGGCCAAAGATATGCAGGCCACTGGCAAGGATGTCGCCGGGCAGGTCGAGCATGCGTTGAAGCTGCTCAAGCAGCATCAGGGCGAGCTTAGTTCGGCGGATCAGAAACTGGTCAAGCGACTGGTCGACGAGAAAAAAACCATCCTGGCCCATGTGCAGGATCTGGCGAAAAAAGCCGTCGGCGGTTTGCGTATTCGCGTGCATGGTGACCTGCACCTGGGGCAGGTGTTGGTGATCAAGGGTGATGCCTATCTGATCGATTTCGAGGGTGAACCGGCGCGGCCATTGAGCGAACGGCGTGGCAAGCACAGCCCGTACAAGGATGTCAGCGGCGTGCTGCGATCCTTCGATTACGCGGCGGCAATGACCATCAACGTACACAACGTCGATCACAGTCCTGAGTCCGAAGCGTCCCGTCATCGTGTGGCCGAGCGATATTTGCGTGAGGCCCGAGAGGCATTTGTTCAGGCATATCGCCGGGCGGCAGCTAGTCTTGATCATGCCTGGCAAGATCCTGACGGTGCCGACGCCGCGCTGGCGTTGTTCGGTCTGGAGAAGGCGGCCTATGAAGTGGCCTATGAAGCCGAAAATCGCCCGACGTGGCTGCCCGTGCCGTTGCACGGTTTGTATGGGTTATTGACGGGGCTTAAACCCTTTTCCGATCTTGGTGGAGAGTAGTCATGAGTTTCTCGAACAAGGAACAGGGTCAGGTCAAAGAAGCATTGCTACCGTCAGCCAGCGATATTGACGCGCTGGTACGTGCGGAACATCCAGACCCGTTTTCCATTCTTGGCCCGCACGGCGATGGCGCCGGCGGGCAGTTTATCCGCGCCTATTTACCGGGTGCGCTAAGCGTTGTGGTGCTGGACAAGGCGTCCGGCGAAGAGCGCGGCCCGTTGGAGCAAAGTGAAACGCCGGGATTGTTTGTCGGTCACTTCGATCAGGCGCGGCCGTATCTGCTGCGCACCCGTTGGGCCGGCGGCGAGCAGGTGGCGGAAGATCCCTACAGCTTTGGCCAGTTGCTCGGTGAAATGGATTTGTATCTGTTCGCCGAAGGCAATCACCGCGACCTCAGCGCCTGCCTCGGCGCACAACTGACAACTGTCGATGGCGTTGATGGCGTGCGCTTCGCCGTGTGGGCGCCGAATGCGCGGCGAGTGTCGGTGGTCGGTGATTTCAACGTCTGGGACGGGCGCCGGCATCCGATGCGTCTGCGCCACCCATCCGGGGTCTGGGAGCTGTTCATCCCGCGCCTGCAAGCGGGGGAGTTTTACAAATACGAAATCCTGAGTGCCCAAGGGATTCTGCCGCTCAAGGCTGACCCGATGGCGCTGGCCACCAGCCTGCCGCCGGACACGGCGTCGAAAGTCGCCGCGCCGCTGCAAGTCGACTGGCAGGATCAGGACTGGATGAACGGCCGCCGCGAACGGCAGAAACATTCCGCGCCGCTGTCGATCTACGAACTGCATGCCGGTTCATGGCAGTGCGAACTGGATGATCTGGGCGAAGTCGCGCGTCAGTACACCTGGCCGGAACTGGCCGAACGCTTGATTCCATATGTGAAAGAACTGGGCTTCACCCACATCGAATTGATGCCGATCATGGAACACCCGTTCGGTGGCTCATGGGGCTATCAATTGCTCTCGCAATTCGCCCCGAGCGCGCGTTATGGCACGCCGGAGCAATTCGGCGAATTCGTCGACGCCTGCCACCGCGCCGACATCGGCGTGATTCTCGATTGGGTGCCGGCGCATTTCCCGACCGATACCCATGGACTGGCGCAATTCGACGGCACGGCGCTGTACGAGTACGGCAATCCGCTGGAAGGTTTCCATCAGGATTGGGACACGCTGATCTACAACCTTGGCCGCACCGAAGTGCATGGCTACATGCTCGCGTCGGCGTTGCACTGGTTGAGGCATTTCCATATCGACGGCCTGCGGGTCGATGCAGTGGCCTCGATGCTCTATCGCGACTATTCGCGCAAGGCTGGCGAATGGGTGCCTAACCGCCATGGCGGGCGGGAGAATCTGGAGGCCATCGACTTTTTGCGTCATTTGAATGATGTGGTCGAGCTGGAAGCGCCGGGCGCGCTGGTCATCGCCGAGGAATCCACGGCGTGGCCGGGCGTCAGTCAGAGCACGCAGCAGGGCGGACTGGGCTTTGCCTACAAATGGAACATGGGCTGGATGCACGATTCGCTGCACTACATTCAGCAGGATCCGGTGTACCGCGCCCATCACCACAACGAATTGAGTTTTGGTCTGGTCTACGCCTGGTCCGAGCGTTTCATTCTGCCGATTTCCCACGATGAAGTGGTGCATGGCAAACACTCGCTGATCGACAAGATGCCCGGCGACCGCTGGCAGAAGTTCGCCAACCTGAGGGCCTATCTGAGTTTCATGTGGACCCATCCGGGCAAGAAACTGCTGTTCATGGGTTGCGAGTTCGGCCAGTGGCGCGAGTGGAATCACGATCAGCAACTCGATTGGTATCTGCTGCAGTATTCCGAGCACAAAGGTGTGCAGAAACTGGTAGGCGACCTCAATCGCCTGTACCGCGAATTGCCCGCGCTGCACGATCAGGACGACGCACCGCAGGGTTTCCAGTGGTTGATCGGTGACGATGCGATCAATAGCGTTTATGCCTGGCTGCGCTGGAGCAAGGACGGCGAACCGGTGCTGGTGGTGGCCAACTTCACGCCGGTGCCGCGCCAGTCGTATCGGGTCGGCGTGCCGTTTGCCGGGCGCTGGACTGAATTGCTCAACAGCGATGCCGACACTTACGCCGGCTCCAACTATGGCAACGGTGGCGGGGCGTTTACCGAGGAAGTGCCGAGCCATGGTCAGGCGTTGTCGCTGGAGTTGAATCTGCCGCCGTTGGCTGTGTTGATCCTCAGACCTGGGGGGTGACTTGAAAAAGATCGCAGCCTGCGGCAGCTCCTACATTGGAATGCATTTCCCTGTAGGAGCTGCCGCAGGCTGCGATCTTTTGATCTTTTGATCTTTCCTACCACCTCATCCGCACGCCCATACTGCCAATCAAGCCATTCAAATCATTGTCATCGACATCACTGCTGTAATCGGCGCTGACATACAGACTCACGGCCGGCGTCACCCGCGCCACCAGACCCAAGCCCAACTCGACGGTCGAGGACTTGCGGCTGCTGCTGATCTTGTCGACCTGATCCAGTGTCACCGTGTTGCCGGTATACACCGTGTGCCAGAGGTTGGTGCGCACGTAGGGTTCGACCGGCAAGCCATTCAAGTCATAACTGCCTTTCAAACGCGCACCGACGCGCCCGCTCCAGGAGGTCACATCCGTGGAAGAGGCATTGCCAGAGCCCGCGTAAGGGGTGTCGAGGGTGATGCGCTGATTGATCAGTTGCGCTTGAGGTTCCACCACCCAGTTTTCGCTCAAGCCGATCGGGTAGCCGCCTTCGACCGAGAAAGTCATGGCGCTGCCTTCGGTGGCTTGCCGTGCTCCTTGTTCGTTGCGGCTAAAACCGCTGACCCGGCCACCACTGGCTGACAAGTCGACGTGCCAGCCCTGCGCGCCCGTCAGGCTGTAATACGCACCCAGGCTTTGGCCCTGGAGGTTAAGCGTATCGGTGGTCGGGTCGCTGAGGGCACGGCTGGTGATCAGCCCGTTGCCATTGGCTTGAATCTGGTTCTGACCGCCGATGAGTCCTATGGTCTGGGTAGGCCCATTGCCGCTTCGCAGGGTAAGGACGGCGGGACCTTTGAAATGACCGCTGCCAGGCGTTGCGAAGCTTGAGGACAGCACGTCGGTTTGCGCCTGTCGGGCACTGCGCCCGTAAAGCTGCTCCCAGGCGCCCGGGGCGAGATCTTCTGTGATGAAGGTGGCCCCTCGCAGGTCCGGGCGCGGGTTAATGCGTTGCGGACCGGGCGTGATCACTGTCGCGGGCAGGGTCATGACCGGTACGTTCTCTCGATACCACGGGGTGGTTTCATCCGCCGCAGGGCCGGCCTGCGCCTCCATGGATGAACACAGCAAGAGAGAACTCGACACTGTGCAGAAGCTTATTTTGATCTCGTGTGTGTGGAATGAAGTTTTCATGGAGGTCTACCTTGCAAGCGCATGTGGCATCTCGATATGGCGTCTCTCCTACCCCGAACGAGGGGCGACCGAATGGAGCGGGGCGAACCGTGGCCGCTCGATTTCGCGAGTGTCCTGAGGGTCGCCCCGGAAGTAAATCTCGGGGTAGTAAGGTAGAGATAAGAAGAGCTGTGCCCGTGCGTCAAGAAATTGAACGATGAGCGGTAGTGGTAAATCGGGATTCGCAAGCGTTTGTTTTTCTGTACATAACTAAGTGTTTGTTTGTATGGAAAAACGCCATGAAAGCCCCGCGCCAGAGGTGTTTTATTACCGACGGAAGGTCTACCAGCTAATCCGGATTCCCAGGTTCCCCGTCACGCCGCGCAGGTCATTGCTGTCAATATTGCGGCTGTAATCGGTGCTGGCGTAAACGCTGACGGCGCGGTCAAGGGTGACTACCACACCCAGTCCGAGATCCGCCGTTGAGGACTTCTGTTCAGTGCTGATCACATCGCTGTCGCCAAAGGTTACCGAGTCGGTGCCGGAAAACGTGTGCCACAGATTAGCCCGCAGGTAGGGTTCTACCGGTAAGCCGCTGACTTCATATCGACCCTTGATCCGCGCGCCGAGCCGGCCGGTCCACGCACCGTCGGAGTCGAACGACACACGCGAAATGCCGTCGTCCTGACTGTCGAGGGATATTTTCTGGTGAATGACCTGTGCTTGCGGTTCGACCACCCAGGTATCGTTAATTGGCAACGGGTAGCCAGTCTCTGCCGACACGGTCAGCGCATGCCCGCGATTGTCCAGTTTTACGCCTCGATCAGAATGGTTATCGCCATCGAAGCGTGTGCCCATGACCACGGTATCGATGTACCAGCCATAGGGATCGGTCAACGTCCAGTACAGGCCGTAGCTGTCGCCTTCAAGTTTGATTTTGCCGGCGCTGTTGCCCTCGAAACCTTCATTGAAACCATCGACGTCTCCTTTTAAACGGCTATGGCCGACGAAGAAACCGATGCGTTGGGTCTGGCCGCCGGAGGTCTGCGAGCCGTACAGGTCGGTGCCGACTTGAAAGCCATTGAGCGACCCATCCAGACGCGGGGTGACGGTGCCGGCCCAGGTCTGTTCGAGGTTCTTGCCATAGACCCGGCCCCAACTTGCGCCGAACGCGCCAGTCTCGCTGAGCAGGCGCTGGTCGCCCTGACGATCATGGAAAGTACCCAGCGCATTGAGGGTCAGTTGCGCCGCGGCAGGCGGAAGCACCGACCAGGTCGGAACTTCCGGGCGGTACAGAGGAATCGGCGCGGCACCCGCCACGGCGGCGGGCAAAACCGGCAATGGTGGACTGCCAGTCGGAGCCACGGCCGCGATCGGCGTGGCAACCACAGGCACCAGAATCGGCGGCAAGCTCGGATCAGGGTTAGGCACACTCACCACTTGCGGTGCGACGACGGCCGAGCGCAAGTACCAGCTGTTTTCCGTGCCGGCAGTCACGCCGCCCTTGAACAGGTAGTAGTCGTAGGCCCCGGCGGAGACAGGGCCGTTCAGGGTAAAGGCATTATCGGCGCTGACCGTGCTGCCTTGCGCCTGCACCAGTTGAATGCCGTTGACCTGAGTCAGCGCGCCCAACCCGCCAAGATTGGTGACGCTGATCACTGTCCCGCCACTCAGGCTGCCGTTATTGACCACCAGTTTGTCGCTGGGCGAGTCGTCGCCTGCGACCACACTTTGCAATAACAACTGACCACTGTTGCCGACGTAGTTGCCTTGTACGGTGAGCGTGTCGTCGGTGCGGCTGTTGCCCTGAGTCATGTCAATGACACCTGCGTTGTTGAACGTCACCGCTTGCCCGGCCACGGCGGGAGACACCGAGCCTTGCGTGGACAGCACGACGCTGCTGGCATCGACGTTCAGCACGCCACTGCCGGTTCCGGCATCACCCAGCACAAGGTTGCTTGAGCCAAGGTCCAGTTGCGAGCCGTTGCTCAGGTTGACGGTTTCCCAATTACTGAAGCGCGCGGGCAGGGCGGTGCGGGTGTTGTCGAAGGTCAGCACATCGTTGCCGACGCCGCCATCAACGTTGGGCGTGAGTGCGAGAATGCTGTCATCGAGGTTACGCAGGGTGGCGCTGTCATTGCCGACGTCCATCAGGATCGCCGAGCGGATGATGCCGCCTCCGTCCCATAGCAAGCGGTCATCACCGGCGCTGGCGCGGATCTCGCCGACGATTTCCCCACCGGTCACGGTAATGCTGTCGTTGCCACCGCTGACACTGACGTTGCCGCCAATCCGGCCGCCCGAAACGATGATGGTTTCGGTGCCGAATCCGGTGACCAGATTGCCGATGATCTGCCCGCCGGACAGGTCGAAAATATTGTTGTCGAGCTTCATGTCGACCCGGCCGATGGTGCCGCCGGTCATGCGCGCGACATCGCCGTCCTCGAAGGCTGCAACGATGGTGCCGCCGGTCATCAGGAACGTGTCGCGACCGTCACCCTGAGCAAGAAATCCCAGTGAGCCGCCCGTCATGACGAAGTCATCGATGCCCTCGCCTTGGTTGACGGCGCCAGTGATGACGCCAGAGTTTATTTCGACCCGATCAGTGCCTGCACCAAAGGTCACGCTGCCGTTGATCTGGCCGCTGCCATTGGCGGGGAGGGTCAGGCTGTTGTTACCGGAGAGGTCGGTCAACGGGCCGCTACTGCCACTGTCGCAAGTGTAGGCATCGTTCCCTGCGCCGGGCGTCAACACACACGCCGACCAGGCCGGTGGACTGGCGAGCAGCACCAGGGAGCCGGATAAAATAAAGGTGTGCGGCAAAATTCTCAGAGATCTGATAGATCGCATCACGGCAATTCCCTGGTTTAGCCATTGGGGAATTCATCCTTGAATGGGTGCTTGATCTATATGCCTCTGAAGCTAATGAACTACGTGAGATCTGTACCCTAACGTTTTGAAAGTGCCAATCCTTCAGCTTTTTAAGGTGTAGTTGTTTTTTCGCGATGATCAAAGACTTCTGACAGACGGTCTTAGTGCAAGCAGTGTCAAAGATGCACCTCAACCGCCAGCGGCAAGTGATCCGACAGGTGCGTCCACGGCTTGTTGCCGAGAATCTGCGGGTCATGACTGCTGGCGTTGCGCAGGTAGATTCGGTCCAGACGCAACAATGGAAACCGTGCCGGATACGTCTTGGCCGGACGCCCGTGATGACGTTCGAAGGCTTCGTGCAAATAGTCGCGGCGGGCGAGGGCAGCGTTACCCTGAAGCTGCCAGTCGTTGAAATCGCCGGCAATAATCACTGGCGCATCGTCGGGCAGTGACTCAAGCAACTGACAAAGCAGTTGCAACTGCAATTGGCGATGGCTTTCCAGCAGACTCAAATGCACGCAGATTGCATGGACTTCGGCATGTCCCGGCACGTCCAGCACGCAGTGCAACAAGCCACGGCGCTCGGGGCCGGTGATCGACACGTCGAGATTGCGGTATTCGCGAATCGGGTATTTCGACAGTAATGCATTGCCGTGGTGGCCATCGGGATACACCGCGTTGCGCCCGTAGGCAAAATCGCTCCACATGCTGTCGGCGAGGAATTCGTATTGCGAGGTTTGCGGCCATTCGTTGTAGCGATTCGAATGCCGCTCGTGCTCACCCACGACTTCCTGCAAAAACACCAGATCGGCCGACGTGCTGCGCACCGCTTCGCGCAGCTCCGGGAGGATGAAACGCCGGTTGAGCGCGGTGAAGCCCTTGTGGGTATTAACCGTCAGCACGCGCAGGCGATGGATGACGGGCGCGTCGACGGCGTGACGCTTGGGATCGCTGGACACGGTTACTCCTCTGAATCCTGAGTGCGTATTCATGCGACTGATGGGTGGGGGTGGCGGTTCCGTCTGAATCAACACAGCCAACGAGTGTAGGAGCTGTCGAGTGAAACGAGGCTGCGATCATTTGATCTTGTTGTTCAGGATCAAAAGATCGCGCCCTTCGGTAGCTCCTACATCAGACGCGCAATCGAATCTGCCGCCCCAACACATCCATCACATCACAGCCATCGCGCAGCAACATCGCCGCCGCGTGGGCCAATTGCTGCACATCGGCACCCTTGGCTGACGAGATATCCAGGCTGGCGAGGCTTTCCATCATCTGTGTCACCGCCAGAAAACGACTGGCCGCACTGGTGTGCAACACATCCAGCGGCGCTTGGGTGGAAACGAGCAGGACGGGAATGCTGTCTTCGTTGTGGGTCATCGAGATGTGCGAATTCATGCTTCACCTCCGGCGCGTGCAGCGTGCAAACCATCAATCGACGCCTGCACTAACGCACGTGCGCTGCCGAGCATCTGCTGACAGGCCCAGTTCAACGAACCGCTGTGTTCCGGGCGGGTGGCGGTAGGGGCTTGATGGGCGAGGGCTTCGGCGCAGCTGAGGTAGACGGCGGCGTGTTCGAGGGCGTCGAGCAAGGGGATGCCGGGCTGGACGGCGAAGAGGTGATGGTCGACGTGGTCGCAGTGGGCGAAGGGGGTGGAGGTTGTGGTTGGATAGGTCATGGGTGCAGCCTCTTGGAAGTCAGAGAACTGCCACTTCATCGCCGTCAAACGAATAGGTGGCAACTGTGTGCAGGTTGACGGACCGGTCCAAGACACCCGGCGCACCCGAAGATGCCCCGCACACAGTCACCATTGAACAGTGCGTCGGGCACACAAGTGCGCGCGCACATTTGAGAGCAATGTGCGTCTTGGACATTCCGAGCCGTCAAACCCGATCACGAATGAGTCGTGACGGACGCGAGGATAGGGAGTGAGGCCAAACCCGTCAACCACCGCAAAGCTCAGAGCGCAACCCCGATCTCTTTTAGGCTCGCTGCAGGTGAAAAGGGCATAGATCCTTGTAAAACGTTGCAGTCCCCATTACGCACAAGCATCCCGACAACACCTATGCCGGGCCTATCAGCCGGGGCTTCACTTTTCTGGGAAAGCGTTACCCAATAGCTTCCTATGTTAGTTTCTGTTCAGCGAAAGAACGCCAGCTTTAGGAGCAAGCCTCATCCGCTTCCCGGGCGAGGAAGTAGATGAGGTGGATTAACATTTTTTCGTATTAACCATTGGCTATTTACTGACGCCCGCCGCCTCACTTAAAAACACACGGTGGGTCCTGGCCAGACTACTTCCATGTCGTTCGTCCAGGAAGAATTGGGTGGTACTACTTGCCATTTCGGGCCGGGGCCTTGGTCGAATAGATAACGGATTTGATAATTGGGGCGGCCGTTGTTCTCACCATCGCGTATCGGTTGATGTCCGGTGAGTACGGGGTTGAAGTGGCCAGTCCATGATTTGTATTTGATAAACAACGGCATGTCACCATCAGTGAGTAATGTACCCCCTATGGATACCCTCCAGTTGTATGCTTGGGGGTGGGATAGGTGAGTAAGATTCACTCGGGGTTTGAATACATTACTCACCCTTACCTCGAAACTTGCGGTGCGTTCCAGACTATCGGTCACAGTGATACGGGTCATGCCGTTCCACTCGCTTCGCACGAGCCCTGTCGTCGCCTCTACCGATGCGATGCCACTGTCATTTGACCGATAAGTGTACGGGGGGACGCCACTCGACGGGCTTCGGAGTGCGGTGGTTCCTGCCGGGTCCTGTCCGGTACGGGCCCACGTGAGACCGGTACCCTCGATGGAAAGATTGCGGCCAGATATCACCATAGTTGAGGTGTCCACTATCAGCTCGGGAGCCACCGCCAGCGCCCTAGCTTCCGATTCCTGCTCGGAACCGTACAGCGCCTTGGCTTTGAAGCTGTGTTCCCCGACGCTCAGACCGGTCACGGTGTGTGTCCAGATGCCTGTTGTCAGGTCGGCGATGGGCTGACCTTTGGGTGTTGTGCCGTCAAATACCTCGACCTTCTGGCCCTTGGCGGCACTGCCAGTCAGGATCACTGCGGTTTCCTCCGTAGTGCCGTTGGGTGGGATTTCGACGCCGCTCGGTGAGCCTTTGACTGAGGTGATTTCTGGTTTCACATCCTCCACAGCCTTGACGGTATAAGTGCGTTGCGGAAAGGTCACCGCCTTGGCTTCATCGGTGTCGCCGCCGTAACCAACCTTGAACTCGATCCGCAGCCGTGCGCCATTAGCCAGTTTCTTGAGCTCGACCACGGGTGTATACGGATGCATACCGCCGGGCACACCTTCGGGTGGTACTGATTGCCCGTTGTAGGTCACGCTGATCGGTGTGGGATTGCCATCGACAAAGTAACGCAGCCAGATCGGTTGCCCCTCTTTGATCAGCGGCCAGGCGTCAATCCGGGTGAGGGGTTGAACCGGCAGGGTGTTGACGTCCAGTTCGGTAGTGGTGTTGCCATTGATGATCGGGCTGGGTAGCCGCGTATCTTCATTCGCAATCGGCAACACACTCAGAACCAGCGGATCCGATGGTGTGTCATTGCCGGTCACGATGTAGGTCACCGTCACCGTTTTACCAAGGTTGAAGGCCACCACCGCATTACTTAACGGGATGTTCAGATTCCCTTGCGTGTTCACATTGATGGGGCCGACGGTCTGGCTGCCCGAACCGGCGGTGCCGGCCCAGGTCACGGTGACCTGCGTGCCGATCATGTTGGGGTAGGCTGGAATCACGGCCGTCAGGGCGTCCTTGGCGGCGAACGGGTCGAGGCTGGTGCCGTTGGGCGCTTCCTTGATGCCGGGCGCGGTGAGGTCCAGTGCTGCCCGAACGATATAGACGCGATCTGGAAAGGTCACCGCCTTGGCTTCATCGGTGTTGCCGCCGTAACCAACCTTGAACTCGATCCGCAGCCGTGCGCCATTAGCCAATTTCTTGAGCTCGACCACGGGTGTATACGGATGCATACCGCCGGGCACACCTTCGGGTGGTACTGATTGCCCGTTGTAGG
>NZ_JBIUWI010000005.1:0-146545 GCF_044743385.1 Pseudomonas sp. NPDC087639
AGCACCCACACGAATTGCTTGATTCAGTTGTTAAAGAGCGGTTGGTTAAGATCTTTCGTCTCAACCGAGGCGCGCATTCTACAGCAGCCTCATTTACTGTCAAGCGATTATTTTCATTAAGAATCAATCACTTAGCTAGGTGAGCAGCAACTGCTCGCTAGCGGGAGGCGAATAATACAGGACTAAAATTCGCGGTCAACCCCTCTCTGAAAATTCTTTTTGGTAGCCAAGTGCTCATGCTGCCACAGTCGACCTGCCACGCCGAGATGGTCGTCACTGCGTCTATATATAGAAGGGAAGCTATGGTGCTGACAGCGTTGTGAGAGAATCCATTGCAGCATCGGTGCATACGAGCAGACGCTCAGCGCTACGCTACCAGCTCAACGTAACTCGACTCCCCGCCCGAATCTCACCCTCCATGGTGACGCACCGATTGTTCTTTAGTCAGTGCCTAGCCATCGCTGGCCGTCCAGCGCCACACGGCCCGGACTTGAAGCCGTGCCCCCCCGTGGCGAGAGAACTTGCTCACGCTGGGCTGCGAAGCGCCCCCTGTAATCCTCCGCCAAACCAGCAGTCACTCCAACGCCCCCAAAACACTTCGCAAAACCTCACTGTGTTTAACCTGAATCCCACCCCTGTTTAAAGACATCCGTCGTTACGTCATCCCAGGCTACAACGCCTTGCGCCATTACCTACGACTACGCCAAAATCCGCCGGCTTGTGCGCCTCGAGTGCGGGCTCTATCGTGGGCTGGTCACTGAAAAGCAGTGATCGGTTTTGGTAGCCCGGCATACCCAGGCGCATCGCGCACCTCCTGTAGAGATGGATTTTTCATCTCGGCTTGATGGTGGCCATGCGTAGGGCGTCTTCGGGCGCGCCGGGCTCCTGGGCCGGTCTACCAACCTGTGCATGGCCGCCACCCCTCGTTTGGTAGCGAATGGTGAAGGCTCCTTAATCGTTTTCCCAGGAGTGTCATCCATGTTCAAAATTACGCCCAACCCACCACAAACCGATCCAGCGTCCCCGTACGAATCAGCCGACTCGAAGAAATTCCACGAAGCCGCCGAACGCGCCCTCGACCACTACCTGAAACCCGCAGCCGCCATCAACGCCACGCCCTACAAAACCAGCACTATGTTCTCCGCAAACCCAAAAACCCCGACTGAGGAATTGCTGGTTAACGCCAGTGAATCGCTGGGCTCGGCTTCGGTCATGCTTGGGAATGTGATTGGACTGGTGGACGGGTCGGCTCGCAAGACACTGCAAGGAATTGCGCAGGTAGTGATGCTGGGGGAATTGGCAGTGAATCGGGCGTTGGATAACGTTGTGCCGGTGGAGTAAGTCGTGATCCTCTGGGGCAGCGACAGGTTGTTGCCCCAGAAGGATCTACTACTGACAAAGCTGCATGATGCGTCCGCTTTCGGCCAAGAGCTGCCGTTCGAGAAATGCAGCTTCTGACCCATTACAGACATCGATTCAGGGGCCACTGGAATAGATGAGCACAGCTATAAATACTACGAATGGAGATAGCAGAATCAGTCCACCGACGACAACTGCCCAGCCCCAGGAAAAACCACTATCACCCTTGAAGCGGCCGCCACTCAGCAAACCCAGCACAAAAACACCAATGCGATGAGCTATCAAATCGATAACGAAGTCCATTGCTCCTTTCTCCTTGTCGGTTTTCCCAGCAATGTCAGAACGTCCGCTTCTGGCCGAAAGCAGACCTTACAACAGTAACCCCCTCTCCCGTCACAGACCTGTCACACGCAATTGCTAGCCTCACCCCGCCCAAACGCGTCCCTCTTCTCCGAATGCCTTCCAACCCAAGGAACCGCCTAAAGTGTTCCCAACCCCACCCCGCCAAAAAATCATCCTCCGCTCCGAAAACCTCCACTCCGAAGACTTCGGCGAGCTCTTCTCCAAACTCTTCGGCAACCGCTATTCCGACAGCCCGCCTCTACCCTCCAACATCATTATCGGCGGTGTCTATGGCCGTCACGAAGGCGTCAGTTTTCGTCGCATGCATTACCACGGCGATTTCACCGTGACCTTCCCAGACCCGCAGGACGAAATTACTTTCGTCATCCCCACTGCCGGCAGGATCATCTTCAACCACGCCACCGAATCCGTCGGCATCGCGCACATCGGTTTAGCCATCGACAAGGCTGACATTCGCTCGATGCACTTCCTCGATAATCACGCGCAGCATGGGATGTCGATTAGTCGGGGTCAGCTCACCGAGCGGTTGTCGATGCTGTTGGGTAAGCCGGTTCTGCAGAAGATTGTGTTTGAGCCGGTGGTGGATCTGAACACGGCGGCATTTCAGGGGATCAAGGCGTTGATCGATTTGGCGACGGGGACGGAGTTTGATGTGTTGATCAACACCGGCACGTTGATGCCGTCGCGGTTGCGGGAGATGTTGATTGATGCGGTGCTGGAAGCCTGGCCGCACAATTTCACTGAGGCCTTGCGCCGCCCTGCTCCGTTGATTGCGCCGCGGCATGTGAAGTTGGCGGTGGAGTTTATTCAGGCGCATCCGGAGCAGTTGGTGAGTGGTGTGGATCTGGCGCGGTTGAGCAATGTCAGTCAGCGCGCATTGCAGGAGGGGTTTCGGCGGTTTGTCGGGACGTCGATTGTGGCGTATCAGCGGCAGGTGCGGTTGGAGCGGGCCTATGAGACGTTGGTGCAGCGGCATTCGGGGTCAGTGACTGAGGTGGCGTTGCGGTTTGGGTTTAGTAACGTCGGGCGGTTTTGTCAGTATTTTCAGAAGGCCTATGGGGTCAGTCCTGCGCAGTTGATCGGTCGGCGTTGAGCGTTGCTCGGAAATATTGATCTGCGACAAGTTTGCTGGCGGGCGGCGGGGGTAAGCTGGTTTTGCTGAAGAAACAGCCGTGCAGCCGCACGTCACGGGCCGTGGGCCAAGGTGGCGTCAAATGAATAAAAAACGCATTGTCTGGGGGAGCATTCTCCTGGGCCTTCCGTGTGTCTTGCTTCCCGTACTTTTGATGGGCTATGTCGCCTGGGTGTTGAACCTGGCCGCGACGCAGCAACGTCTGGAATCGCTGGCCGTCGTGGCCTCGAATCGCGCCAACAATACGTTCCATGAAGCGGCCGGCGTGCTGAAGAGCATCGCTGCGTCCGAGCTCGCCCCTTGCACCCCGGACAGTATCGATGAAATGCGTCTGCTGACCATCAACACCTTCTCGGTGAAGTCGATCGGCTACGTCGAGGAAGAGGTTTATGTCTGCGGTTCGTGGGGGACGGTGGGCCATCGGGTGACGCCGTGGAAGGAAGATTTCACCACCGCTGATGGGGTGCGTGTGTCGCTTGGCGTTCAGGCGCGAATTGTTCCCGCCAAGCCGATGATGGCGCTGCAATATGCTGCGTTTAACGTGCTGGTCGACCCTGAGCAGTTTTTGCAGGTGATGGTGGAGGATGATGTGCATCTGATGGTCGGCACCGCCGCCGGGCAACTGGTCGGTGTATCACGGCCGGGGGCGGAGCGGTTCATTAGCCGGGTACATTTGGGCTCGGCCACGGCGCTGGAGGATGGCTATCTCTATACGCTGGTGCACAGCGGCGACTGGGTGGCGATTGCCGCCGTGTCGCGCCATGAGTTACTGCAGGGGTTGATCCGCAGGGAGATGCTGTTATTGCCGATGGGTGGGCTGCTCGCCGGCATGCTGGTGTTGATGCTCGTCAGGCGTACCCGGCAGCGCTTGTCGCCACTGGCCGAACTTGAGGTGGCGGTGCGCAATCACGAGTTCATCGTGCACTATCAGCCGATCATTGATTTGCACGATGGCGCCTGCGTCGGGGCCGAAGCGCTGGTGCGCTGGCTGCGTCCGGACGGCAGCCTGGTGCCGCCAGATGCGTTTATTCCATTGGCGGAGCAGAGTGGTTTGATTCTGCCGATCACGGATCAGGTCATCGACCATGTGCTGGAGGACCTGGGGCCGCTACTGGTGCAGCAACGTGATCTGCATGTGGCGATCAACCTGGCGGCGGCGGATGTCAGCAGCGGGCGTTTTCTGCCCCGGCTGCAAGCGGCGATAAGCAAGGCTGATGTGTGGCCGAGTCAGATATGGCTTGAGGCAACCGAGCGCGGCTTTCTGCAGATTGATGCGGCGCGGCAGACCATTAATCGGGCGCGAGAGTTGGGCTTTGTGGCGGCCATCGACGATTTCGGCACCGGGTTTTCCAGCCTGCAGCATCTGCAGCAGTTGCCATTGGATGTATTGAAGATCGACAAGTCGTTCGTCGACAGCATCGACGTCGATCCGGCGGCGTCTTCGGTGACGGTTCACATCATCGAAATGGCCAAGAGTCTGCGCTTGAAACTGGTGGCCGAGGGCATAGAGACCGAGGCGCAGCGCGAGTATTTGCGTGGTCATGGCGTGCACTTCGGGCAGGGTTGGCTGTTTGCCAGACCGATGCCCGTCGCGCAATTTTATGGGTTCCTGCACAAGCATTCGAATACTCAGGCGCCAGTTGGGCAAGCACTTGAATGCCTGTGAATGCAGCGCTTTTAGAACTGGTAACTGGCCTTCAGGCTACCGGCGAAACCGTGGCTATCCCCGCCTCCGCTGGCACCCACTTCAGCGCCCACGCTCACCGGGCCAAGGCTGGCCATCAGGTTGACGCCGCCGCTGAACTGATCGCGGTTGTCGAAAGCGGCGCGTTGTTCGACATCCAGCCCCAGTAAGTGACCTTCACTGTCGACCTGATGATTGCCGAGTACATGCTCGTAACCCACGCGCGCACCGGGCACCAGTTGCCAGTTACCCATGGCAATCGGGGTGAAGGACATGTCGAGATTGGCCACGGAGCTGCGGCGGGTTTGTTTGCTGTCGTCGACGTCCAACGACAGTTCGCTGCCCTTCTCTTTGAAGCCTTTCAGATCGAGGTGGCTGACACGCACACCGAGACTCGGCTCCAGAATCACGCCACTTACAGTTACGCGGTAACCCAGCGCCAATGTCGCGCCGGTGAGGTTGCCGTGGGTGTCGCCCTTCGCTGTGCCGAGGCCGCTACCGAGGTCGCGTTTGCTGTCGTAATCGACGTAACCGGCGCTGGCGTTGGCATCGACGAACAGGCCGCGCTCCAGACTGGTGAAACCGTAGCGGGCGCCAATGTTGAAGAAGGTGAAGTCGGTATCGGCCTCGCCACCCGCACCACCGACAGTGCCTTTGCTGTAGCCGAAGCCGCCGCGTGCGCTGAGTTGTTCGGTGAAGCGTTGGGTGATGCCGACCATCAGGCCCTGGCTGTGTTCGTTGCTGCTGTCGACATGGGCTGAGCCGTCGGTGCCGAGGTAGCCGGCAAGCGCGGTGGTCCACAAACGGTATTGGCCGACTTTGAGGTCGGTGCCGCTGGCGAAGGGTGCGGCGGCTTGTTCAATCAGTGCGTTCTGGCGCAGCAGGTAGCTGGCGGCGTCAGCGTGAACTTGGCCGCCTACCGTGGATTCGACGCCGCCGAGGGTGCCGGCGTCGATGGCCGATTGCAGGTAATAGTTGTAAGCGCTGTAGGTGCCGGACAAGTTGGTGTTCTGCAACTGGCGCAAAAGCTCGGCGCCGGCAGCCGCGTTGCCGATCAGGCCAGCCTGACCGGGCAGGCTGTTGTACTCGACCAGTTTGCCGCGCAGGACGTAGATGGTTTCCTGCGACAGGCCCAGGCCTTGTTTGAGGTAGTTGTCCATGCTGCCGTATTCGGCGGTGACTTCATCGAGGCCGGCCTGCAAGTAGCTGGCCTGCACGCCGAGCAGTGGCGCGTAGATGCTCGCCATACTTGCCGGCATTGCTTTCAACGTGGCGGCGACGCGGGCGGCGGTGTAGTCGTTGGTCGCCAGGTAGTTGGCCATGATGGTTGCGTCGTCGACGCCGGCGATGCTCTGCAACACGGCGGCGGTCCAGCCGGTGCGATCCTTGCCAGCGGTGCAGTGGAACAACTGGGCGGCGTCGACGCTGGCGAGTTCGTTGAACAGTTTGCCGAACTGGCCGCGCATGCCCGCATCGCTGACGAACGCGCGGTTGGTCTGTTCCATCATGGCGATGGCGTCGGCGGCGCTTTTGAACGAGATCGTGGTGATGTTTGCGCCGGAAGTGGTGCTGCCGATGATGTCGATGTTTTCGTAGGTTGCGCCAGTGAGCAGGGTGTCCGGCGTCGCGGCGATTTCGCTTGGCGTGCGCAGGTCGTAAATGGCGTTGATACCGAGACTGTTGAGCGTCGTCAGATCCGCCGCCGACGGGGTCAGCGCGTTGGAGCGGTAGAACACGCCACTACGCATCGTCCCATCGTGGGCGGTGGAATATGCGGTGGTGAGGCCGGCGATGTCACGGAAGTTGTCGATGCTGCTCAGACGCGGCGTATCGAGCGCGACGGACTCGGCAGCGTGGGCAGCGGCGATGGACAGGCTCAGAACGGACAGCGAACACAGAAGACGTTGGAACACAGTGCAGCCTCATGGAATAAGCGTTGGGCTGGTGACTATGTGCAATGAAGTGATACGGAATATGACAGATTGAGTTCGAGTGAAAATGGCTGCGCGATTGGGCCGTGGGGTGCGTAATCTGTCCATTAACGGCGACTTCAGCGATTTCCCGCCGGCGCTGATGTTTGCCGATGAACTTGATCCGCTACGAGACGATACCCTGATAAAGCGCAGTGGCCGTCAGCAGCGCCGCAACCAAGTGGCAAAAAAAAGCCCGGCGGTTGAGGCCGGGCTTTCATCGAGTATTGCGGTCAAACCTTGCATTCAGACTGCACGGCGTTCGAGCAGACGGTCAGAACCACCTTCGGCTACCCGATTGCCTGTGAGGCGATCCGAACCATCGGCGGCAACGGCGTCACTGAACAGCGGATCGGTTTCAGTAGCAGCAACAGCATCGCTGAACAGCGGATCGGTTTCAGTTGCGGCAACGGCGTCGCTGAACAATGGGTCGGTTTCAGTCGCGGCAAAAGCGTTCAGTGCAAAGATCGAGAAAGCGATGCCGAGGATGGTTTGACGTTTCATGGCGGTGTGCTCCAGAAGTGCAGTGAGTGGGTATGGAGCCGATCTTACGCCGCAAATCTGATATGAAAACCTGATTGAGTTAATGGCTGTTATTGACACAGTCAATGATACCGCCGATCAAACACATTCAGGCCAGGGCGCTGTTCGACTCATCCTTGTTCGCCGGTAGAAAAAGCCGGCCCCTCTATGTGATAGACCGTGGGCTCCTGCGAAAAATATTCCTCCAGGCCCAGCATGAATATCCGATGGTCTTCGCTCGCTTCAAAGCCCGGGGTGTGATCTTCCAGTGTTTGCCACTGCACGATCAGGTTGAATTGATGGGGGGTTTCGATCCCCTGAGCGAGCGTGTGACCGATATACCCCTTTGCGCGGCTAAGCAAAGGAGTCACCTCGGCAAATGCATGTCTGAATTTTTCAATGTGTTGCTGGTGAACCGGGAGCAAAGCGATTTCATAAATCATGGCGTTTCTCCAAATCGAGTTTCAATAGTCAACAATGCGCACTGATCAGGTGAGTCTACGGCGCGACGGCAATTGCGATTTTCCCCTGAAGACCGTTGTTGCGACTCTCCAGCCGCGCATGAGCAAGTGGAATGTCGGCAAGCGAATACACAGCACCCACATGCGGCCGTAGCTGACCGCGCTCCACCAATGCGCTCAACTCATCCAGCTTGCCGCGATTTTGTCGGGTGAACACGAAGTGATAACTGGCGTTCTTGCCCCAGGCCTGAACGAGGTTTTGTGGCTGGGCAATGTCCACAATCGAGACCACCCGGCCAAGTTGCGCGAGTACATCGGGGCTGCGCGACAATGTGTTGCCACCAATGGTGTCGAACACCACATCGACGCCGTGGCCAGCCGTTTCCCGCAGGATGACCTCGACGTAATCTTCCTTTTCGTAGTCGATCATCACGTCGGCACCCAAACCCCGTGCGAACTCGAAGTTTGCCTCGCGTACGGTAGTGAACACCTTGGCGCCCATGGCTTTTGCCAGCTGTATCGCGACATGACCGACGCCGCCCGCACCGCCGTGCACCAGGATGCTTTCCCCCACTCTGAGCGCCGCTCGCACGACCAGTGCTTCCCACGCCGTCCCGCCAACCAGCGTCAAACTTGCCGCTTCAAGATGGCTGAGCGAAGGCGGCTTCTTGCCAATGATGCTTTCGGCCGCCACGTGGTATTCGGCATAACTGCCTGAGCCTTCAAATATTTGCGGGGTGTACCAGACTTCGTCTCCCGGAGCGAAAGCTGTCACCCCCGGCCCGACAGCTTCGACAACCCCAGACACGTCGTGCCCGGTGATGGCCGGCAGCGGCACCAGATCGGGATAATCGCCACGTCGAACCTGGAAATCCAACGGATTGATGGAGGTTGCGTGTACCCGAACCAAGACCTGTCCTGCCTGCGGCACTGGTTTGGACACGTCGCAAAGTTCGAACGATTCCGGACCGCCAAATGATTTCAGTATCAGCGCTTTCACTGTAAATCCTCATTTCGACAAAAAGGGATATCGAGATTTCTCGATATAGTGGGGCAAAAAAACTACAGATCTTTCCCTATGATCTCGGCAAGCACACGGAGGGTGGCTTCATTGCGTTTGTAGTAAGTCCACTGACCGATGCGCGTGACTTCGACCAGGCCTACTCGTTGCAGCGTTGCAAGATAAGACGACACCGTCGACTGCGAAAGCCCGACGCCTTCTTGAATACTGCTGACGCAAACGCCCACCGTGTGAACGTCCCCTTCATCCTGTGGAGGGAAGTTCTTCTCGGGGTCCTTCAAACCGGTCAGGATTTCAAGACGTGTACGGTTTGAGAGTGCTTTGAATATTTCGAGTAAGTCCATGCCGCGAGAATATCGACATTTTTCGATATGTCAATACGAAAAACATCCTCACCCGTTATGGTTTCAAGGCGTGATCGTCTGCAGTGTCGGAGACGGCCATTGATTTCTTCTCCGGAACCACAAAACTCACTGTCGTGCTGGTGAGTATTTTGTGAGTCGGATCGGCTACTTCCAGAAGAACCTTGTGAGCGCCGGGCGTCAGTCCCACCAGAATAATCGGGCCTTCGCTGGTATGTGCCCATGTGCCCTTCCAGTCGTCGACGGTCACATGGAGGTGCCCGAGACGCGGTGATACATCGGCAGCCGCTTTGCCAAATACCGGCATGACCCTGGCGTGATCCGCTTGATATTGAATAATGACAACTCCACGGGCGAGTGGCTCGGCAAGCGGCGCGTAGGCAATGAGTTTCGGCGCAGTTTCAGAGTCCAATGGCAGTATTGCCGGTGGAGAATCGGCGTTTGCTATCCCTACTCCGCACACGGCGGTGCAAAAGAAGGCGCTCAACGTCAGGGCCAATAGGTTTCCGGAGGCGAGGGGCATGGGTTTTCTCCCGCGTTATTTCATTCAAGCCTAGTTCAAACCAATGGTTGCTGTTGCCCCTCGTGGCCGAGAGCGATGCCGAGGCGCGCATGCGGCGATGCCAGTCTGGGTCAGCGCTAAGCTATCCTTCATGCAGAGATGCCGAGCCGAGCAGCCATGGCGCTTCAGCTTGTATCTGCTGCGCGACATCGCCGTATTCGCTGCATCCGGCGGCGCTGGACTGGCCTTCTCGTGGGGGGCTCTGCGGGGACGGCGGTCGTTCAAGCGCTTGCGCGCAAAGTTCTAGCGCCTCTTTTAAAAAGCACTCACTCTTGATCGGTCGAATATTCAAGCGACTGAACTCAACCACTGGGCATCACCAAACATGAACCAACTGTTAGCCATTCGTGTGTTTGCCCGGGTCGTCGAAGCGGGATCATTTGTAAAGGCTGCGGACTCTTTGGAGATGCCTAAAGCGACCGTAAGCAAGTTGATTCAAGACCTCGAAAGTTTTTTGCGGGTGCGCCTGCTCCAACGCACCACGCGCAGTGTGACCGTCACCGTCGAGGGGGCCAAATATTACGAACAGACCGCTCGAATCATTCGCGATCTTGAAGAGATCGATTCCTGCCTTCAAAGCACGCGACTCAATCCTAGCGGCACCCTTCATGTCGATGTAGGTGGTTCCGTGGCCACTTCGTTGATCATTCCGGCCTTGCCGGCGTTTTTTGCGCGATTTCCCGATATCAAGATCGACCTTGGCGTGAGCGACCGGCATGTCGACTTGATCAGTGAGAACGTCGACTGTGTGATTCGCGGTGGCGCCCTCCGGGAGCAGTCATTGGCGGCAAGGTTCCTGGGCGAGGCTTCTTGGACCACCTGTGCCTCACCGACCTACTTGCAGCGATTGGGTAAGCCTGCTCACCCGTCGGAGCTGGAGAAGGAGCATCGCCTTGTCAGTTATCAATCGGCGCGCACCCGTCGAGCGGTCCCGGCAGTGTTTCAGCGCGGCGAAGAGAACATTGAGGTAATCGGCAACAGTGCGTTGAGTGTCAATGAAAGCAACGCGCACATTGCTGCTGGACTGGCGGGGCTGGGTGTAATCCATACGTTCAGTTATTCCGTGCAGTCTTATATCGAGACCGGCGCATTGGTGGCCATCCTGCAAGACTGGCGTCCAGCCCCCTACCCCTTTCATGTCGCCTATCCGCCGAACCGCAACCTCAGCCACCGGGTCCGTGTGTTCATCGACTGGCTGGTGGAGCACTTTTCCACGTTGCAGTGATCGCTCCACGCAGGCTATGCGCAATCAGATTTGTGCAGCACCACCGTCGACGAACAATTCGATACCGTTGATAAAGCTGCTGTCATCGGAAGCCAGGAACAACACGGCCTTGGCGACTTCTTTCGGATCACCCAGACGCCCCATCGGCACAAGGCTGGCCAGATGCGCGTGCAGACCGTCAACCTGTTCTGCCGGTACCAGGCCTGCCAGACCGGGCGTGGCGACCGGGCCAGGGCTGATGGCATTCACACGAATGTTGCGCGGTTTCAGATCCAGCAGCCAAGAGCGGGCGAAGTTGCGCACAGCGGCTTTACTCGCGCTGTAGACGCTGAAGTTTTCGGTGCCTTGGCTGGCAGTGGTCGACGCCGTCAGGATCACCGAGCCACCGTCTTTGAGCAGCGGCAACGCCTTCTGTACGGTAAAGAGCAGGCCTTTGACGTTAACGCTGAAGATGCGGTCGAAATGCTCTTCGGTGATCGACCCCAGGGGCAACATGTCGCCACCACCGGCATTGGCAAAGACGATATCGAGGTGGCCGGCCTGCGCCGCAATGACCGAGAAAACGTTATCCAGATCAGCCAGATTGGCCACATCGCCCTTGATACCGAATGCCTTGTCGCCAATCAGGGCGACCGCTGCATCCAGCTCGGCCTGACGGCGACCGGTGATGAAAACCGTTGCACCCTGTGCTGCAAACTCCTGCGCGGAGGCCAGGCCGATACCTGTGGTGCCGCCGGTAACCAGTGCAACTTTACCTGCCAGTTTATTGCTCATCTGTAATGCTCCGAGTGACTGCGTAGTGGGGTTTCAGTTCGGTATTTCGAACCAGTGAATCCACTCTATGCCTGCCGATTGCACAGAAAAACCGGGTAAATCCGATTTGTCTATCCATCCACCTGGATAATTAAATCGGTGTATCCATTAGATAACGGCTCGAATCTTCATTCGGAAAAACAAAAAACGCACCCGAAGGTGCGCCTTGATGCGATCCAACAGGATCAAGCGGTGAAACCACCGTCGGCGACGATGTCGGCGCCCGTGACAAAAGACGCTTCAGGGCCGGCAAGGAACGCCACCACACTGGCAATTTCCGCAGACTGACCATAACGACCAAGCGCAATGCCAGGCTTGACGATGTCGCTCACCGGGCCGCCATCGGGGTTCATATCGGTATCGGTCGGGCCGGGATGAACGGTGTTGACCGTGATGCCTTTCGGCCCGAGGTCACGTACGAGGCTGCGATTGAATCCAGTGATCGCGCCTTTGGTCAGGGTGTAGAGGGAGGCTGTCGGGAACGCCGCATAACGGGTCATGGACGAGCCGATATGGATAATCCGGCCGCCTTCCTTCATGAAACGAACCGCTTCCTGGGTGGCGACGAATACGCCGGTGACGTTAACGGCGATCATGCGCTCGTAGGTGTCGAACTCGATGCCCTCGATCGGGCCGCCCAAGGCGAGGCCAGCGTTGTTGACCAGAATGTCGATACGGCCAAACGCCTCAACGGTTTGTGCCACCGCAGCCCGCACGGCGGCGGGTTCACCAGCATCTGCCAGGATCGCCATGGCACGCCCACCGTCATTGGTAATTGCCTCCACGACTTCCTGTGCCTTGGCCGACGACGCACTGTAGGTCAGCGCAACGCACGCACCGTCAGCGGCCAGACGCTTGGCCACAGCGGCACCAATCGAACGGGAACCGCCGGTAACCAAGGCAACTTTTCCAGCGAGAGGGAGAGTTTGAATGGACATGAACATTTCACTCTTGAGTTAAGGTGAAATCATCATGGCCCCGTGATGATCAATTGATTAGAGTGCAATGACTCACATCATTTTCAAGCATTGCTATCAGGTGATCCATGGAAACACTGGCCAATCTGGAGTGCTTCGTCCGTAGCGCCGAGACCGGCAGCTTCTCGGCCACCGCACGGCAGCTCGCGCTGACCCCGGCAGCGGTCAGTCGGAATGTGGCCATGCTTGAGCGCAACATGGGCGTGCGCTTGTTCCATCGTTCCACTCGCAAGCTGACGCTGACTGAAGCCGGAGAGCACTTTCTCGCGTCTATCGGCAGCAACCTCGATGCTTTGCAAAACGCCATCAGCGCTGTCGCAACGGATCAGGGTGAGCCGGCTGGATTGCTGAAAGTGAGCATGGCGCCCACCTTCGGCATCAGTCAGGTGCTGCCGCTGCTGCCGGAGTTTTTGGCCAGGTACCCAAGGATTCGTCCTGAATGGCATTTCGAGAACAGGCAAGTCGATCTGATCGCCGAGGGATTCGACGTGGCTATCGGCGGTGGGTTCGAATTGGCTCAAGGCGTGATCTCACGCCCGCTGTCCCCGGCGCATGTCATCGCTGTCGCGTCACCCGAGTTTATGCGCGGAAAAACGCCCCCTTCCGACCCTCAAGCACTTGAGTCTTTCGAAGGGATTGTCATGCGGTCTGGCCGGACAGGCAGAGTCAGGCACTGGAGCATGCGTAATAAGGAAGGTCTGGAAATGGCGGCTCGCGTCAGGGACTCCCTCATCGTCAACGATCCTGCGGCCGCGCGCGAGGCGGCGTTGCTGGGGTTGGGGGTCGGCTTTCTCGCAATCCCGGATGTGCTCAGTTGGATAGAACGCGGAGACCTGGTGCGATTAGTCCCTGACTGGTACGCCGATGCGGGAACCATTTCCATGTACTTTGCCACCCGTACCCTTATGCCAGCCAAGACCCGGGCGTTTATCGACTTCGTCAGCGAGGTTTTTGAACAGCGACAACTTGCCCGGCAGTTTTCAGGCAGTAACGGCTGACGTTTCTGCGCACCTTCTTCCATCGATCAACAATCGTCCAAAAGCAGACGTCAAACCTGTCACGCGGTTATGATCCCGAACACCCGGCCTCCATGGACTCACGCTGATGCCAAGTTCACAAACCCGCCCTACCCCCGCGCCACTGCTCAAGCCAGGCGAAACAGTGGTGCTGTTCGACGGCGTGTGCAAGCTGTGCAATGGCTGGGCACGGTTTCTGATTCGGCATGATCATCAGCGGCGTGTGCGCTTGGCGGCAGTTCAGTCACCCGAAGGCCAGGCACTGCTGGCGTGGGCGGGTTTGCCGGTGGATCAGTTCGACACCATGGCAGTGATTCGCGATAGGCAATATTGGGAACGTTCCGATGCCTTTTTCGAAGTCATCGGCCAGTTATCCGCCCGTTGGCAACCCTTGCGATTGCTGCGTATCGTTCCGCGCAGGTTGCGCGATTGGGCCTATGACCGCATCGCGCTGAATCGTTATCGGCTCTTCGGCAAGTACGATACGTGCCTGCTGCCGAATCCTGACCACGAACAACGCTTTTTGAAAATAACGATGCCGTTCGTGGCTAAATCAGAAAACTGACCAATTGAACCGGCGTCATCTTCGTCACCATCATCAGTACTATCGCAAACATCCCGGTAAAACCGGCGACGCCCATCCAGAACCACGTTCTGTACACGGCTCGATAATCCTCATTGAGCCCCGTCCCGGCCTCCCCCGCACTCGTTGCCATCACACACAGGCGTTTCTGCAAGACCAACACCGGCAGCCAAAGCGACCCGACACAAAGGAAAATGACCAGCGAGGTCAGCACCCACTCAGTAGTCATGGGCAGGCCCGAGAGCCTCATCAGCAGATAGCCCGTGATGATCTGTACAAAGCCTGCCGGTGTGGTGATCCAGGTATCGAAACGCACGACCATGCGCGCGACGTGGGCGATCACCTGCGGATTGGCCGTGCGGCTCGCGGCGACCAGATAGAGGTAGGAACCCATGCCGAAGCCGAACAGGAAAATCGCCGCGATGATGTGCAGGTACTTGAGGCCCAGATAGAGCATGTTCAGTGCTGCCCGTCAGAGAAATGCACGGACAAGCTCAGGTTGTCCGGATCATTGATCGCGGCCAGGTATTCGTCGACGCTGACTTCACCCACGCAAGGTCGGGCCCCGGGTTGCGGCACGTAGCCTTGGGCCATTTTTGCCGCCAGCGCCACAGCCGCGCAGCTTGGGATTTCCGGGCCTTTGTCATTGAGTGCGGTCAGTTGCGCAGTCATGGATAGCGGTTGTCCTTCAGCGCCAATCCCCTTAACGTCGATGTACATTGCACTTTTGCCATCGCCGAAACGTTCGAACCGGGTGCCCAGCCGATGCAGTCTTGCGGCCCAAACGGTATGGTCGCGAACCAGTCCGGTCTTCAGCGCCTGCGCCAACAGAGCGTTGGCGATACCGCCCAGCTTCAACCCGGCGCCAGCCTTGAACCTCAGGGTTTGCGCGCCATAGCGGCCGGCAAAAATATCCATGTCCGGCACATCGACGTTGGCCAACAAACGGGTGCCCAGTTGCGGCATCTTGCGCAGGGTCAGATCCTGCCAACCCGATACCTCATGCACCTTACCGTCCTTCAGTTGTTTGATCGGTTTGCCTGCGTAGGCCAGAACACCTTCAATCGTCGACAGCCCCGGCATCTTTGCCGAAGAAGAAATGCCGTGTTCGATCGAGTCGATCCGTGCGAAGCGATGGCGTTGCTGATCGATGATCGCCGATGAAAGTGTCGGCACCGAACTGCAACCACTGAGGATCGCCACGCCCGCCGCTTTGGCACTGGCATCGAGAACGCCCACGGCATTGACGAAGGTTCGGCAGTCCGCCAGATCGCAATAGTTCACCCCGGCAGCGATGCAGCTTTCGGCGACCGCATAGGATTGGCCCTGAAACGGCCCGCCGGTATGAACCACCAACTGGATGTTCAATGAACGCAAAACCGAGCTGAACTCCGCGCCCATGGCATCACCGCACCAGCCTTCGGCGACCGTACCGGGCTGGCGGTTCAACTCATCGAGCTTGCGCTGCAATTTTTGCGCATCACGCCCCGAGAGCAAAAGTTCCACACCCGGCATGACCGCCAAATGCCTGCAAACGATGCTACCGAAATTGCCGTAGCCACCGACCACCATCACCCTGAACGGCATTTAACGCTTCCCTAAATGACAGGCTGTTCTCAGCCAATTTCGACACGGACCTACCGGCGTGAAGAATATAGAGCCGAGCGTCAGCTAGCCACTCAACAAATCCAAGGCGCCTGCGGGGCCACGTCAGATCGAGACTTGCTCAAGAAAGATCAACTGCAACGGCTCAGCGAGCAGATCATTCGCCGCTGCAGCAAAGCGCTGGAAGTATGGCGTGGCGAAATGCGCGTCCAGCGCCGCTTGATCCTTGAATGCCTCACGCATGTAGAACGTGCCGCGCTCGTCACGCAGTTCAAACAACACATAGTCGAGATTGCCTGGCTCTGCCCGGGTGGGCTCAACCAATGCCAACAACCCCTCTTTCAATGCCTGCTCCTGACCCGTTTTGGCCTTGAGCACGGCAATCGAAACCAACACTTCAGCGGATGTAGTCATCATCAATTCTCCAAAATCCAAAACAGGTATTAACGGGTAGGTGCTGGCGCCGCATCGATTTTCAGGCGTAGCAGGCTGTAGGGTTTTTGCCGCTGATCCTGACCACCGCGAAACGCCGCTTGGCGGTGTAACTGGTTGGCGATGAAATACAGATAACCGTCGGGACCGATCGATAAGGTGTCGGGCCAGAGCAGACGCGGGTCGTGCACCAACGTCTGCCATTGGCCATCCGGCAGGCGCTTGCGGATCGCGTTGTGCTCGTAGTCCCCGGCATAGACAGCGCCTTCGGCATCCGCCTCCATGCCATCGGACGCGCCCTTCTCACCCAGATCCTGCACCGCGGCGGCCAGTTGCTGTTCGCTTACGCGGGTATCACGCAGCAGCGCTGTGGATACGGCATACAAATGCCGGCTCGACAGTGGCGTGAAATACAGCGTCTTGCCGTCCGCCGACAGCGCGATCCCGTCGGATGCCACGCCCAGCGGTTTGCGTTTGCCGTCAGGTCCTTCGACCGTCACTGCCAAGCCTTCAACCACCGGTACAAAAGCCGGATCAACCGAGGTTGCCGGGACGTCGCTCAAGCGGCGCATGGCACGGCCAGTGGCAATGTCCATGACGATGATCGCCCCGGGGCCGCGCAAGGATGAGTCAGTGAGGTAGACCGTGCCTTCGGCGCCGGTGCGAAAGTCGAAACGCATGTCGTTGACGTAGGTACTGGGCAACATGACGTTCTCTGGAAACACCAGGCGCTTGACGACTTTGTTGCTGGCAAGGTCTACCGCCACCAGCTTCGCGCCACGCGGCTTCGGTTCAGCGAAGCCCGGCGCGGCCGTGTCGAGCAGCCAGACGCGGCCCTGCCCGTCAGCAACCACACTTTGTACGCTGATCAGACCATCGCTCGGATCGTTGGGGTTTTCCCGGTTGATCGCGGCGTTCGGATAAGCCACTACCTGGCCGTTGCGGATCTCGCCCACGGTGAACGGGACGTTGTCACCCCAACGCGGAAAGTTGACGAAGATCCGCCCGGTCTCACTGACCGTTACGCCGGTTGGCATCGCGTCGTAAAACCCATGGACCTGTTCCAGTTTGCCGAAGGATCGATCAGCGGGTGCATCCGCCGCTAAAGGAATGGCGCTGATCGCATGAGCGAACGGCGTCGCCAACACAGCGGCCGAGACCATGGCCAACAGGACGGGAAGTTTTTTCATACGCATAACGTGCTCCTGGCGGCCGCTTCGAAGGCCCCCTCTGAATGTCTGGACGGTGCTGATCAGAACCCTTCAAGAACGATTTTTCCCCGGGCTTTGCCGCTCTCGACCAACGCATGGGCGCGCCGCATGTTTGCTGCGTTGATCGCGCCGAAATGCTCGCCCACGGTGGTCTGCAAAACGCCCCGATCAATCAGGTCCGAGATCCGGTCAAGCAAGTGATGCTGCTCGATCATGTCCGCGGTTTCGTACAGCGAGCGGGTGAACATCAACTCCCAATGCAGCGACAACGATTTGCGCTTGAGCGGCATCACATCAAGACGCTCGGGATCGTCGATCACGCCCAGACGCCCCTGCGGTTTGAGCACTTCAATCAGCTGTAAAAAGTGTTGCTCGGTGTGGGTCAGACTGGCGACATAGTCGACTTCGCAAAGGCCCAGCGCCTGCAACTGACTGAGCATCGGCTGGCTATGGTCGATGACGTGGTGCGCCCCCAATTGCTTCACCCAATCCGCCGTTTCCGGACGTGACGCCGTGCCAATCACCGTAAGGCGGGTCAACTGCCGGGCCAGTTGCACCAGCATCGAACCCACGCCGCCAGCCGCTCCCGTGATCAACAGGCACTCGCCCTCCCCTGAACCCTCAACGACGCCGAGCCGGTTAAACAGCAACTCCCAGGCAGTGATCGAGGTCAGTGGCAACGCGGCAGCCGCGCCTGCGCTCAAGGATTGTGGTTTGTGCCCGACAATCCGCTCATCCACCACATGCAATTCGCTGTAGCTGCCGGCGCGGGCAATCGAGCCGGCGTAGAACACTTCATCACCGGGTTGAAACAGCGTCACGTCAGAACCGACCTCGCGGACGATACCTGCCGCATCCCAGCCGAGGATTTTCGGTTCTTTGGTGAAAGTGCCGGCCCGCACCTTGGTATCGACCGGATTGACTGAAACCGCGCGCACTTCGACCAACAGATCCCGTGGGCCGGGTACTGGCGCAGTCATCTCGATGTCCTGCAATGACTGCGGGTCTTCAATAGGCAAGGCGTGCTGGGTAAAGGTGATGGCTTTCATGGGAGCTCGCTGTCAAAAGGCTGATACGTTGATATGCCGCCATCTTCGACTTCCCACGGACAAAGAAAAACCTGCAGAATGCGCCAACACTTTCACTGCAGGAGTGAAAATGATCCGCATCGATGATCTTGGTTTGTTCATCCGCAGCGCAGCGCTGGGCAGCTTTACCGCCGCGGCGCTGGAGACTGATCTGTTGCCCGGTCAGGTCGCTGCTGCCATCAAACGCCTGGAGCGCGAGCTGGACGTTCGTCTGTTCGCGCGCACTACGCGCAGCCTGAGGTTGACCGCCGAGGGCGAGCAATACCTGCCCACTGCGCACGCCGTGCTGGAGGCGTTGAAGCAAGGCAAGGAAAACCTGCGGGGGGAAAACGCCACGCTACGCGGCGTGCTGCAAGTCACCGCGCCTTCTGACTTGGGGCGCAATATTTTGCTGCCGTGGTTAACCGCGTTCCGTCGTCAGCATCCGCAACTTACCCTGCGCTTTGTCCTGTCGGACCAAATGGCCGATCTGTTCCGCGATCCGGTGGATGTCGCCATTCGGTATGGCTCGAACGAAGACGCCAACTACGTGGCACTGCCTCTCGCGCCCTGGAACCACAGAGTGCTGGTGGCCTCCCCGGACTACGTGCAACGTCACGGGCAGCCAGCAACCCCCGATGAATTGTTGCAGCATGCGTGCCTGCTCTATCTGCAGGCGGGCCGGGTCTACGACAAATGGTGCCTGGGCACGCAAACGATTCAAGTCTGCGGCCCGCTGTTCAGCGACGACGCCGATGTGGTGCGGCGCTGGGCACTGGACGGTGAAGGTATCGCTTACAAATCCTGGCTGGATGTCAGCGCGGATGTGGCGGCGGGACGGTTGATCGTGCTCCTGCCGGACTATCCCGGTGAGACCTCGCCGCTAAGCCTGGTATCTCCACATCGCAAGCAGATTTCCCCCGCGGTGTCGCAACTCTATACGTGGTTGAGCAGTCAATTTGCCGCCCTGCAACCGGTTTGCCCCTGATGCTGAACAAAAAATAAATGAACCCGTCACACCTCGCGCCGCCTAAGAAAAACCATCAGGAGGTAGCCAATGCAAATCGAAACCGTGTGGATCGTACTGGCGGCAGTTCTTCTGCTGATCGAACTTTGGGCCATCAATCGGGTGCGTAAAAGTGAGGGGAAATCGAATAACAAGGGAGTTTGGATCGTGTTGATTGTGTTTGTGCCGCTGTTCGGGCTGATTGCCTGGGCGATCGCTGGTCCCAAACACATCAGCCAGAATACGGCATCGCATCCCGGTCGCTGAAAAAGCACCGCGCCGGCTTCACGCATAAGAATCTCGATGGTCTTCGGACCAATCCCGTCAAACTCCGCCGGGCGCTTCTAGAGCGCTTGGCGGTCAGCGCTCGCCGCAACAATATTGCAGACCTTTCCCACGTACTCATTGATTGAGCTTGTGGGCCAAGAAAAACATGCCGGGCTTTTTTTGCGTTAATTTCACTAGCACAATCGATTCAATGTCGGAGCGAGCTTGCTCGCGAAGAGGCCGGCACTTCCAGCCTCAACATCGACTGACCCACCACATTCGCGAGCAAGCCCGCGCGCACCTGTAGTACCGTCACCTCCTCGACAACAAGGAGGTTGCTATGGGACACGCAGCAAGCAAACGCATCGTGGTGATTGGCGCGGGAATCGTTGGCGCGTCACTGGCATATCACCTGGCAGGTAAAGGGGCCGATGTGACTTTGATCGAGGCCGGAGAGATTGCGTGCGGTGCAACGGGGCACTCATTCGGCTGGATCAACGCGACCTGCGCCGGACCAGATCCCATTGCGCTACTGCGGAGTGCGGCGATCAGCGATTACCGTCGGCTCGAAAGCGAGTTACCTTCCTTGCAAGTCCGCTGGACCGGAGCGCTGTCTTACGGCGCAGTTATTGATGACCTTTCGCGCTCTTCTGCAAACCTGTTGCCGCGCGCAAAGATTTTCGAGCGCGAACCGAACCTGAAGCATCCCCCGCTACAAGCGCTGTTTGCCGCTGAAGAAGGTGCGCTCGACCCTTCACAAGCGACCCACGCGCTGATCGCCGGCGCTCAGGCCTTTGGCGCAAAAATCATCACACAGACTCGCGTGCATGGCTTCGCAATCCGCGACGCCCAGTTAACAGGCGTGGAAACCGCAACCGGGAGCATTGATGCCGATACCGTCGTCATCGCCGCAGGCACCGGCACTCCCTTGTTGACCAACCTGCTGAACGCATCACTGCCTATAGAAGCCGCGCCGGTGATTCTCATCCGCTACACGACCCAACCCGATCTCGTGAACGGCATCATCTCCAACCCGCAATTGGAGGTGCGCCACAGCGCGGATGGTGCGTTGCTGGCAGCGGAAGATTATCTGGACGACACGCCACAAAACCGGCCGGAAGTAATTGCGCTGCGAACAGCCGAAGCCATTCAAAGCGAACTTCACGGCGTTTTTTCCATCGCGCCACAGTCAGCCTGTGTCGGCCTCAAACCCGTCACTGTCGATGGCCTGCCGATTGTCGGCTACCTGCCGAATATCGAGGGTGCCTACGTCTGCTCAATCCATCCGGGCGTCACGCTGGCGGCGATTGTGGGTCGTCTTGTGAGTGAGGAGATCATCGATGGCAAATCTGCAGCAGCGCTCAATGCCTGTCGGCCGGAGCGATTTCTGAAAATTTAAGCGGCGATTGGTTTAAATGTCTCGATTGCAGATCTGACGTCCGCTGTGAGATTCAACTGAAAGACTCAGATAACGGACTCCCCCTCGTAACGGAAGACACCTCATGTTAGAACGCAACACACTGGTACCAGAATTAATGGTCACCCAATTGGAGGCCAGCCTGGCCTTTTGGGTGTCTTGTCTAGGATTCAATATTGCGTACCAACGCCTCGAAGAGGGCTTCGCTTACCTGGACCTCAATGGCGCTCAAGTCATGCTGGAACAGATTGATCCGCACGCCAATCAATGGCTGACCGCTGCGCTGGACAAACCTTTTGGCAGAGGCATCAACCTACAGATTGACGTAGAAGCTGTCGCGCCAGTCATTCGCAGACTTGAAGAGGCGGGTTTTGCACTTTACAGAGCCTGCCAGGACACCTGGTATCGGGCGGACAAGGTAGAAGTGGGTCAACGCGAATTCATCGTTCAGGACCCTGACGGTTATCTTGTAAGGTTGGTAGAGCGTTTGGGTGAGCGGCCAGTCAGTTCAATCTGATGGCTCGCCATTGCCTCCCACAATTCCACTAACCTCATCACACTCAAGGACACTAACCTTCATGGATGAAACCATCACTTACCGAGTCGCAACCGCCGCCGATGCACTGACCCTGTGCGAGCTGGGCCAATTGCTCAACGCGGTGCATAACGCTGCCCGCCCCGACATTTACGCCGCCGCCACCGAAGACTTTGCCCGCGACCTGCCGCACTGGTCAGGGGTGTTCGAGAACCCGGATCAGGTCGCCTTCATTGCGCACATCAGCGATCAGGCCGTAGCGTTCATTACGGCTACCCTGTCGTCTAGCAAACCGCCGCTGATGCAGCCGCAAAAAGTCGTTCGTATCGGATCGGTGTGTGTGGCCGAGCAGTTTTCTGGCAAAGGCATCGGTCGCGCATTGATTCAGCGCGTCAGAGACTGGGCGGTTGAACATGACGCACAGGATTTGCGGTTGACGGTCTGGCCGTTCAACGAACGCGCGGCGCGGATGTACGCGGAATTTGGTTTCGAGGAGCGCGCCGTCGAGATGGGCATGCGTCTGGCATGAAGCGCCAAACCCGACTGCGCACGTGACCTGGCGGGGCGATTGCCTGAGAATTCTAGCCATTGTCCCGATTCCCGCCTACCATGCGCACAATTCGTATTACGGCGGCTGAGATGCCGTGCAACCAGCTAACAATACCTAAGCTGTTTGCCTGAACCACTGCCCTCCCGCACGAAAAAATTGAGTGAAAAAAATGAACCGTCAGAAAAAACTGCAGCAGTTGTTCAAGGAAAAAGCCAAAAAGGCCAGCGCGAAACTCGCGCCGAAAAAGCCCAAATACATCAGCAAGGCTGATCGGGCCAAGCTGGAGGCTGAGGCGGCAACTTCGACCGGGAGCCCCGCGACCACTGATTAATCCGGACACTGCATCAGCGGGAGGCATTCAATGGATCTGAAGTTCAGTCACGTCGATGTGCTGGTCAACCATCTCGAGGACGCGTGTGCCTACTACGCGCAGATCCTCAAAGCCAATATCTCCAAAACCCAGACATGGCAACGCGGTGGCCTGCATGTGCGCTACGCCGTCGCGATGATCGGACAAGAGCGTTTCATGCTGGTGCAACCGCTGGAGGGCAATCTGAAGACGCTGCTCGATAGCGTCGGCGAAGGAATGATTTACCGTCACTGCTACACTACACCGGACATCGAGAAAGCTTATGAAGACCTGCTGATCGCCGGTGTTCAGCCTGAAGATGAAAATGGCAATCCATTGACACGCCAACACCTGCAATCCCCTTCCGGGACACGGATTATCTGGCTGCCGAAACGCTTCGGTCACTTCTCTATTGAAATTCTGGAAGAACAATCACTGGAAGCGTTCATTGAAACTGCGTTTGCTTGAGTGATGAACAACTCCCGGGATTGGGCGAGCGCCTCCGTCCTTTCTCAAAGCGTTTTACCTGCCAGCCACGCCCCCCAAAACAGACTGCTGAAAAACCGTATCGCCTCACCAAATCCAGCCTCGCACAACAGCGCCTGAACCGCCGCCTCCGAATGCGGCGGATCGGCCCCCTGAAGAATCTTGCCAAGCTTGGCCTGCACCTCATCCGCACTGGCACCCTGCTGCCGCCACCGCTGCCCCCATGCCGCCAGCAATAACGGTTGGCTGGCATAAGCGTAGTGGTTGCCCGCGACGATCAGCGGCGCACCTGGTTTCAGGCGAGCCTGAATCGATTGCAGGATTGCTCGTTTGGGTTCATCGCCATTCAGATGATGGAGCACGCCGATCAACGTCGCCGCGTCGAATGACTCATCAGCCGGCAAGTCATCGACATGCCCGAGATGCACATCCGTTCTGTGCAGCAAATCATTGGCCTGCAAATGCTGCGTCGCGGCCTCCAGCATTGGTTCGGAAGGATCAACCGCCGTGAAGCGCCACCTCGGCTCCAGTGCGGCCATCGCAATGATTTCCTGCGCCGTACCGCCAGCGCCGACGACCAGTATTTTGGCCGAGGGCGAGGCGCCGAGGCTGGCGGCCAACATGCACGCCGCCAGATCGTGGCAGGCGTCATAACCCGCCAGTGCGATGCGGCTTTGGCTGGCGTATTCGTTGGCGCGGGAGGTGTCGAATTTTTCAGCGGGGTTGGCAGCGGATGAGTTCACTGGGCGATTCTCCTTGTCTTTGCAGCAAGGTACGCCGTGGTGTGGGATAAGAAAAATTCAATGATTTCATGTGGTGCATTCCTGTCGGGAATGCAGATTTGGCGCGGTTGTTGGGCGTAATTCTGCGGTTCTCATCAGCGTTTCGGCCGGTGCGTTTAACAGCATTTGCGATGGCGTTTAAAAGACACCTCGCGTTACGCCATCAAGGCTACAACACCTTGCGTCGTTGCCTACGACTACGCCAGAATCCGCCGGCTTGTGCGCCTGGAGGGCCATCGGTAACTTGATTCCTGTCACTGATCCCCAGTGATCGGGTTTAGTAGCCCGTGGTAAATGAAAGTGCACAAGCGTCCCACAGACAGGTATTTGCATACCTGCACTTGTTGGCGGCTGTGCGTAGGGCGCCTTCGGGCGCGCCGGCTTTCTTCTTTTCCCCGGTCTACTAACCTGCGTACAGCTGCCACCCCCTGTTTAGTAGCTCGGAGTGGCGGCCCCAAAACAGGAAAAAGAAGAAATGTGCAAAGTAACGCCTAACCCACCGGAAACCGACCCGGCCTCCCCTTACGAATCACCCGATTCCAAGAAATTCCACGACGCGGCAGAACTTGCGCTCGACCATTACCTCAAACCTGCGGCAGCGATCAGTGCTGCGCCTTATAAACCCAGCACCATGTTTTCGGTTAATCCGGAGACTGACGTGGAGTCGTTGTTGGCTAACGCCTGCGAATCATTGGCCTCGGCGAGTGTCATGCTGGGTGATGTTGCCGGGCATGTGGATGGGTCGATTCGCAAGACGTTGCTGGGCATTGCACAGGTGGTGATGCTTGGGGAGTTGGCGGTGAATCGGGCTTTGGATAAGGTTGATGTAGTCGGGTAGTCGCGTTCATTCAGTGGCGACTGGTTTGCCTGTCGCCACTGTTCAAGTCCACCGCCGTTGGCATAAGCAAGTGACTGCTTTCGGCCAGAAGCGGTCAGTTGTGGCTCTCAGCTTTCGGCCAATAGTGGTTGGTGATGAACGGGAGCTATAAACCATCGGTGATTTCCTTGACGCAGGCCCGTGGCGTATCAATGTGATTTCCGAAATCGCCAGTTCATAAGATTTGTAGACACCCACTGAGACTCGATGTAGCTTTTTGCCATCCGTGATCATTGATCACAATGGGGTTCGACACAGAGGGAACTGAAGTGCTCATAAAATCTCTTCGCCTGACTAATTTCAAAAAATTCAGCTCTTACGAATTTCAATTCAACGATGACGTGAACGTCTTCGTCGGTGACAATAATGCGGGTAAGAGCACAGTCCTTGAAGCTTTAGAAATAGTACTCAACGCCAACCATCGCGGTCGCCCATTCAATAACGAATTCACTCCAGATCTGTTCAACGCCAAATCGGTAGAGCTATTTTTAGCGACCGACATGACACCGGAAAAAATGCCCGAGCTGGTTATTGAGGCGTTCATCGAAGGTATCCCTGAGTATAAAGGCACCAACAACAGTCTTGGGTTGGATGCACAGGGGATAATGATGCGCGCTCATTTCGACCCTGATTATGACGCCGTTTACCGTGACTACTTAGCCGGTAAAGCTCGTATCACCAGCATCCCAATTGAGTTTTACAAAGTCGAATGGCTGGACTTCGCTGGTGGAACCATCAAGCCCATGAACAAGCAATTCCGGGCTTTGTACATCGACCCAACGCGCATTCATCCAACCGTAGGTAAGAATCAGTACATTCTGAACGTCTTGAACACCGCTCTTGAGAAGGATCAGCTAAACAAGCTGACCTTGAATTACCGTGAAAACCTTCAGTCCTTCAACAGCTCCGATGAGGTAAAAGCAATCAATGCTGATCTAGACGCTGAAAACAAAATTACAGAAAAAACTCTTTCTATCGCGGCCAATACAATGCCTGCGGGAGCGATCCAGACGGGTCTCCAACTCGAAGTGGACGAAGTGCCATTCCAGTTGATTGGCAAGGGTGAACAAAGCAACGTACAAATCAAGCTGGCTATTCACAACAAGTCAAAAGACATCGATTTGGTGATGATGGAGGAGCCAGAGAATCACCTCTCCCATATGAGTCTAATCAAACTTGTCAATTACATTGAGGAGCAACGGGCGGACAAGCAGCTATTTATTACGACACATAGCTCATACGTGTTGAATAAGCTCAGCATCGACAAAATTTGCTTATTGCATAATGGCTATCAAAGACTCAACAAGCTTGCTCCTGACGTTGTTAAAACACTGAAGCGCCTTCCCGGATACGACACACTCCGAGTTGCTCTATCTCAGAAAGTTGTACTAGTTGAAGGTCCTTCTGATGAATTGATTTTAAAAAAAATTTACCGTGATTCGCATGGCAGGCTTCCAGAACAGGATGGCATAGACATCATCGTCGTACGCGGTGTAGGTTTCAAAACATTCATCGAGATAGGCAAAGAGATTGGAACGGCGATTAACGTTCTTCGTGACAACGATGGCGATTATAAGAAAAACATTGTTGAAGCACAGAAGGAGTACGCCGGACACTTAAATATTAAACTTATCTCGTCCAAGGATGATGATGAGTTCTCTCTCGAGCCGGCCATGATTGCTGCTAACGCTACCACTGAGCCAGAGTTAAACGCTTTCGCAAAAATTGCGCTCTCTAAGCAGACGCTGAACAAGTACGAACTCGAAGCCTCTCTAGCTGATAAACGAGCTTTTCTCGTCAAGTGGTTCAAAAGCGAACCAGGAAATGGTAAGGGCGCAAAAAAAGTCGATACTGCAATGCGCCTCTTTGACACTGACGAAGTTTTTAAATATCCGGACTTTTTGAAAGAGGTGCTTTATTTTGCCTAACGAACTCTGCTTGGCGGGTGCAGGGTCCGGAAAGACCCACAAGGTAATAACCGAATCAATTGCGGAAATCTTGCGCGGCGGTAAGGTTCTGGTTGTAACGTACACTACTAATAATCAAATCGAATTGCGCTCAAAATTTGTGAAGGAATATGGCAAAGCCAGCGAGAGGTTTGTGGTTAAGGGACTTTACTCCTTTTACCTTGAGGACATGATTCGTCCGTATCAGCGTGTAGTATTTCCCGACCGTATAGAAAGCTTTTTTTTCAACACCGACAATCCGCATTTGAATCAAAAAAACCGCAGACCTCTGCCTGGACGCGCTGAGAAGCTAGCAAATGGTAGGGTGAACCCGCTCTACTACCTGACATCCTGTAAAACCAAAGCTCATAGCGGACTGCTTGCGAAGCTTGCAACGCATATTGCCAAAGAGACCAAAAATTCTGCCTCTCTCAGACTGAAAGAAATTTACAGCAAGGTGTACTTCGACGAGGTCCAAGACCTCGTCGGATGGGATTATTCAGTCCTAACCTATTTAAACAAAGCGATGCCAGATTCGATATGCTGTGTCGGAGACTTCCGGCAGACGATTTATGACACGACCTTTGGCCAAAAGGCACCGCAGAGCGCCATAGATAAAATCAACGCTTTCACGGCAATGAATTTCGAACTCAGGCCTTTGTCGATGAATCGGCGCTGCATTCAATTAATTTGTGAAATCGCAGACCAAGTTCACCAATATGCATACGAAAAAACTGAATCGGCGGTTGGAAAGGTGCCGGATGAATTCAATCACCATCTAGGGGCGTTCGTAGTTAGGCAATCGGAGGTTCCGGATTATATTGCGACCTTCAGCCCTATGGTACTTCGCTCTAACGTGAGATCAGGAACAAAATATCTTCCGTATGAAGCTCATTGCTACAACTTCGGCGGTAGCAAAGGACTCGGTTTTAATAGGGTGCTTATCATACCCTCGGAAAGCCAGTTGGACTTTGTTTATGGTTTAGAAAACCCCTTCGGAGGCAAAGATTCAGAGGTCGCTCAAAACAAGCTTTATGTAGCTATAACCCGAGCGCGATACAGTATCGGCTTCGTAGTCGCAGATAAAAAAGCGGATAGACTCGCCTATCCTGTTTGGACAAAACCTGTGGCTTGATCAAAAAGTTTAATTGCCAAAAGCTATACTCCCAAGAGGTACACTGTATATGAGTTCCAGGGTTTGCTCCTCGTGTGTAATTGATACATACTTGAAAGATTTTGTTGATGAAATGGGTGACTCTGAGAGCGAATGCGATTTTTGCCAGCTTCGTTCTGCTACGCTTGAACTCGACGAGCTGGCTCCACTTTTCGAAAAAATGTTAGAGGATTACTACGAATGTAGTAGTCTAAGTATGGCAGTGATGGTTTATGACTACCCTCCAGATGGTGAAATAATTGATGATATATTCCAAAATTTCATCCTGCCTGAGCCAGCAAAAGAACTTGCGGAGTTAGTATCTGATGAGTGGTTCGACTGGAGCTCGCACGAGCACCGCTACGGTGAGGATCCGTATTTTATTAGAAACTCTAGCCTCCCTGTACAACTCAATCGTGAATGGATAGAGTTAGATCAGAGCCTTAAAAGTTCTGCTCGACTAGTCAACCCTTTCGTGGTGGGAACACTCGAGAAGATTTTTTCCCCGTTGTTTAATAGTGCAACAGCAGCGATTATCACTGCTGGGCCTCAACAAGTGATTAACACATTATTTAGAGCGCGCGTTTTTCAGTCTGCTCAGAGAATGGAGATAGAACTCAGCCACCCGGAGCGCGCGCTCGGCCCACCCCCAAGTAAATTAGCAGCAGCGGGCAGAATGAACGCGAAAGGAATTCCCGTCTTCTATGGTGCCACTCTCAAACACACTGCCATCTCTGAAGTGCGTCCACCTGTGGGAAGCTACGTCGCAACATGTTCGTTCACACTAACAAGAGATCTGAGACTTCTTGATCTAAAAGAGCTGTCAGAGCTTGAGCCGCCTCCAGGTCTCAGTCTGTTTGATCCCGCGACTCGAGAACTTGATGCTCGTTACCGATTTCTTAAGCTGTTGGAGGGAAAGTTAACTATGCCAATAATGCCAGAGGTTGCAGATGAAGGGTATTTGATCACGCAGGCCATAGCAGACTTTCTCGCCACTCACCCCAAGCTCAATATTGATGGACTGATTTTTTCATCTAGCCAGACAGACACTAATGGTCCGACAGGTCGTAATATAATATTGTTTACGAAGGCCGCTTCGGTCTATTTCTCTGCTGAAAGCGAGAAGGGTAGCTCACACTTTGAACTCTGGGAATTTGATGACGAATCGGACAGTTCTTGGATTAGCCCAAGCCTCCATGAATCGCTACCTCCCCAGGAAGACCTGATCCAACCTTTCCATAATTCACATCCCGCCCTTCGACTCAATCGCGAATCTCTTGCCGTTCATGAAGTAACGGGCATCAGTTACAGCACTGACGATCACAGCGTATATCTACGCAAATAGTTAATTCCAGCCAGTCAAATTGTAGATAAGCGGTTGGCTTGGGGTTTTTCAGTCTGCCGATATGACTGTATGCGATGACCGCTTTTGGCCGATTGTTGCCTGTCGCGAAGAGCAGAGAACGACCCTTTGCAGCCAGTCGTGACGGAGAAAACGACCCATTGCGGACTAAGCGGTGCTCAAGTGAGCATATGTGGCGAGGTGGCATTTACTAAATACCTGTTTTACCAAGCCTCGCCCATCCGCTTTTCATCAGGCTCCTGACTATGTTCCAGCCTTTTGAGTTGTACGTTCGCGCTCAAATAATCGAGAAAAACACGAACCCTTAACGGCATCTGCGTGCCTTGGCCGAGAAATACCGCATGGACGGGATCAATGTCTCCAGGGTTGAAGGCTTGCAGTATCGGAAGAAGTTTTCCTGATTCAATGTCCTCAACCACTTGGAACTCATCGAGACGAGCCAAGCCTACTCCTGCCAGCGCTAACTGGCGAAGAGCCTCACCGTCACTCGCCGTCACATTACTCACTGGCGAGACAATCCATTGCGAGCCATTCACGATGAAAGGCCAGCCTTTCAGTGTGCGTGTGTAACCGAAGTCCAAGCGGTTATGGCGGGTCAAGTCTTCTGGCACGGTCGGCAGACCATGGCGCTCTAGATACTGGGGAGCTGCGACGACGACCATCCGTGTTTCGCCCAGCTTTCTCGCCACCAGGCGCGAACTTTCCAGCGGGCCGTGACGGATCGCAACGTCGGTGCGCTCCTCAATCAGATTCACCACTTGATCCGTCAGTACGATATCCAGCTCTATACCTGTGTAGCGCGAGAGGAATTCGGGGATCAAGGGTAATAAAACTCCTCGGGCAAAAGGCACACTGGCACTGACCCTGAGAAGCCCCCGCGGATCGCCCTGTCCGGAGGTGCTGCGTTCAGCATCCTCCACATCCGCAAGAATTCTGACGCATTGTTCATAGAACGAATGACCTTCCGGCGTGGGCGTCAGTCGCCGCGTGGTTCTGTTCAGCAAGCGTGCCTGAAGGCGAGTCTCCAGGCGGGATAACAACTTGCTGACCGCCGAAGGTGTCATGCGGAAGTCCCGCGCCGCCAATGAAAAATTGCCGAGTTCAATCACTCGGACGAACACTTCCATCTCTGCCAGACGGTTGATATCCCAGCGTGCCATTGTGAATTTATGTCATATAAGCCATTCGTGATAACAGTCTATATCACAGATCATCTCGGAGGCATCATCTCTCTCAACCCCGTGCACAAGGTACGGAAGGAGAAATGAAATGAACAGAATTCGAAATAGGGATGCTGCATGAACCCTACACCAGCAAATCCAAAAGTCGCGCTTGTTGTCGGCGCGAACGGCATCATCGGCCATGCCGTGGCAGAGGAACTCAAGCGCGAAGGCTGGCGGGTCAGGGCGCTTGATCGCCGAACCGTCGTGGGCACCGAGACGATACTGGCGGATCTCACGGATGCCGAAGCAGTGGCCATCGCTGTGAATGCTGCCCGAGACACGACTCATGTTTTTTACGCGGCCTTCAGTCCCGATCCGGATCTGGCGGTGGAAGCAAGTCGCAATGCCAACATGCTGGCCAACGTGCTAGATGGACTTGAGCAGGCGAATTCCGCTCTTCAGCGAGTGGTCATCTATCAGGGCTTTAAAATTTACGGCTCTCACCTCGGCGCGAAGGTTCGCACGCCCGCACTGGAGAGTGATGCGGGGCATATGCCACCGAACCTGTACCTTGCACAGGAAGCCCAGCTTAGAAAGCGTGCCGAACACAGCCGCTGGGATTACGTGGCGCTGCGTCCCGATCTGGTGGTCGGGGATATCTACGGCAACACGATGAATATTGCGCTGGTCATCGGCGTCTTCACCGAGCTGTCCCGTGCGCTGGATATCCCGTTGCGATTTCCCGGCACCGATAAAGCCTACGGTCAATTGCTGCAATTCACCGATGCCGGGTTACTGGCACGGGCCAGCGTCTGGGCCGCACTCTGCGAGTCTGCTGGTGGAGAGGCTTTCAACATCGCCAACGGCGACATTTTCCGCTGGGAGCGTATGTGGCAAGACACGGCCAAAAATTTTGGGATGGAAACGGCGTCTCCGGTTCCATTGACGCTTGCACGCCACATGCCCGACAAGGCCGCGCTGTGGCGGGAAATCGCCGAATGCCACAATTTGATCCAGCCTGATCTGGGCAAGTTGGTCGGCTGGGGGTTTGGGGATTTCATCTTTCACACCGAGACGGACATCATCTCGGATACGAACAAAATCTACCGATACGGATTTACTGAAAGGGTCGACTCGAAAGCTTCGCTTTTCGATGCACTGGATAGCCTCAAGAAGCAGCGAGTGCTTCCGTAGAAAGATCAGTAGTCGTTTGGATTTGCCGCTGGTTTACGCGATCTCGCCAGCGGCAATGATGCGCTTGAGAAACGCAGCATAGACAAAGTCTCTACTGACCGCTATTAGCCGGTTTCTGCCCCTGGTGACAGGCGGCAATCGGCCAGAAACAGCCTCCCGTGATTGCCCGGCTTCGACCCATAGCGGGCAACCGAACGAAGACTTGGCCATCAGCTAATCTATTTCAATATTGACGACTCTGATAGCGATCGAATGGATGAACATGGGCGTTAGGGAAGATCTGGTCTGTTCAATGGTTTTGGTCACTATTGTTCTCGTTTACGCATCAAGTGCTGGCAACACGCTTTATTTGGGCTTTTGGTATCTCATGGGAGTGCCAGTGGTGATGTTGCTTCCGGGCTTGATGCTCCGTACGCGCGCCCTGTTTCTAACCGGAACGACAGCCGCCGCGCTTGTTACTCTATTGATCTACATGGCAATCGTATCCAGCTTGGGTCGCGAAGGTGGTCTCTTTGGGCTGGGGCATTTATTTTCCGTTCCAGGCATGTTCGTCGGTGCAAGTGTGGCGGCTTGGTTATTGAGATTTCGTGTAAATGCGAGCTTGCCTTGGATAGTTGCCGGTTTTGCGTTTCTTGGCTCCGGCCTCGGTTTCATGATTGCCCAAGTGATCGTTTGCAACACCGTCCTCTACTGCGGCGTACTGTCGTTTGGAGCATGGAGATGACGAAAATAGCGTCCGTTTTTTTGCCGAAAGTGTCTCCATCCCAACCCTGCTAATCTCCCCCCATGAAAACCGCCATCATCTCCGACACCCACGGCCTCCTGCGCCCCGAAGCCCTCGCCGCCCTCCAAGGCTGCGACCTCATCATCCATGCCGGTGACATCGGCAGTCCGGACATCCTTGCACAACTCGCCGACATCGCCCCTGTCCATGCCGTGCGCGGTAACAACGATTTGAGCCTGCCCTTCGCCGCCGACCTCCCTGACAAACTCAACTTCGAGCTGAGCGGCTGGAAAGCTCTGCTGGTTCACGATATCGCCGATGTCCCGGCCCATCTTGATAGCGACATCAGACTGGTGATCACCGGTCATTCGCACAAACCTGATATCCAGTGGCGCGGCGAGCGGCTTTATCTGAATCCGGGCAGTGCCGGCCGGCGGCGGTTCAAGTTACCGGTCACGTTGGCGTTGCTGGATGTCTGCGCTGATTCCCTCGCACCAAGACTAGTGCATCTGCTCGACCCTGGTGCCTGAGCGCTGTTTCGGGATACCTCTGCTATGTTTAAAGATCACCCAATCAATTCTTCCCCTGGTGCGAGTCTGCAGTCCACGCCATGATCAAGACACATCGCTCATGAACACCCAGCCTGTCTCGAAAACCCGCCCCAGCAACCCGGCCATTCAGCTGCTGTATGTGCTTTACAGCTTGACGTGTTACTCCATTTTTCTCTTCACAATCCTGTACTTGATCGGTTTTCTTGGAAGATGGTTGGTTCCAAAGCACATCGACTCCGGAGAACCTCAAGATGTCGTTTTCGCGATACTCGTCGATATTGCCCTCATCACTCTGTTCGGCCTACAGCACAGTGTGATGGCGAGAAAAGGCTTTAAAGACAGACTTGCCCACGTGATGCCCGCTGCCATTGAACGAGCCACTTACGTTCTCTTCAGTAGCCTCACCCTCTTGTTGCTTTTCTATTTGTGGCAACCGATTGCCGTGCCGGTGTGGAGTGCTGAATCGCCTCTGCTCAGGGTCGTGCTTTCAGGTCTGTTCTGGACAGGCTGGGGGCTCGCTCTGCTGGCAACTTTTCTGATCAGCCATTTCGAGTTGTTCGGTTTGAAACAGGCAATCAAAGCCTTTCGACAGACTCCGCCGGAAACGCCCTATTTCGTGACGCCATCGCTTTACAGAATTGTCAGACACCCGATGTATCTGGGGTTTCTGCTGGCATTCTGGGCGACGCCGGACATGACGGTTGGTCATCTTGTCTTTGCCTTGACGAGTACGGCGTACATTGTTGTTGGGGCACATCTTGAAGAAAAGGACCTGGTCAGAGCTTTCGGCGAGAGATATCTGGATTACCAACAGCGCGTTGGCATGTTGCTGCCTTTTCGTAAGAAATAACGTTCTGTAGAAGTCGAAAACGTTAACGTTCGCCAAGTGATTCGGAGTGCGGCAAGTACACCTGCGCGCGCCGCGCCTGAAACTTTTCCTCAACCCTCGCCCCGATCACCTAACCTCATAAACTGTGTGATCAATTCGGGTCTGCCCCTCCATGCGCAACACATTGAAGTCATTGTTTTTTGTCGCGCTCACGCTGCTCGCTCCGGGCGGTTCGTCGTTGTGGGCGGCGGATCTGCCGGCGCCTTCCATAAATGCCGCCGCCCCCGTCACAGTGATTTCCCAAAGTGATCTGCAAGCCCTGCAACTGCGCCTCGACGGGCTCAAGCAACAAATCTCGTCTGCCAACAATTACAACCAGCTCGAAGGGCCGCAGGATCGGGTGCAGGCGTTCATTCTGGATGTTGATCGGTTGTCGGCGTCGTTGTTGCCGCAGCAGGCGCAACTCGCGGTGCAATTGGGTGTGTTGGGGGCGGCGCCGGATACCGGGGTGGCGTCTGAGCAGGCGGATATCATTGCGCAGCGGGCATCGCTGGCAGAACAAAAGAACAAGGTTGATGCGACGCTGAAGAATCTGGCGGCGTTGAAGCAGAGCGCGGCGGATCTGATCACGCAGATTGCGGGGATCCGGCGCACGTTGCTGGAGAGTGAGCTGACGCTGCGCACCAACAGTGTGTTGAGTCCGGATTTCTGGGCGCCACTGGTCAAACCCCGGCCCGATGATCGGCAGCGTTTGAGTTTTTTTGTAGATCGGGTGGGTGATACGTGGGCCAGGGTCTGGGCGCCGGGGCAGCGTTTTTATACCAGTGTGCTGGTGTTGTTGGCGTTGGTGATCTGGACGTTCGGACGCAGGCTGGCCGAGCGTGGGCTGACGTGGGTGTGCATCCATCGCATGCCGGAGGGGCGTGTGCGCCGCAGTGCATTGGCGTTCGCTTCGGCGTTGGCGACCATTGTCACCACGGGCATTGCCCTGCAACTGCTGTTCTACGCCCTCACCCGCCACGCACCTTTGCCGCCGGTGCTGGATACGTTTTCCGAGGAGTTCGAAAAGGTCGTGTACGCCTGCGTGTTGATCACCGGGCTGAGCCGCGCGCTGCTCTCGACCAAACATCCGTCGTGGCGGCTGCCGGCGATTGCCGATCCGGTAGCGCTGGCACTGAAGCCTTACCCGCGCATTCTTTCCGGCACGTTGCTGGTGCTGGTGACATTGGTGCAGGTCAGCAACGCCACCGGTATGAGCAGCCAGATTGTGCTCGCCGGGCGGGGCGTGATCGCGGTTGCTGTAATGGTGATCATCGTGGCAATGCTGTTGCGGGTCAGCAAAGTGCGCAAGGCAATGATTGCTGCCAACGACACATCGGCGGCAGGCAACGTGTTCGCCGGGGTGATTTACACCGTCGCCAGTGTTTCGATGTTTGTCTCGATGGCTGCGCTGCTCATCGGTTATGTGTCGCTGGCCCGTTTCATTACTTATGAAGTGGTCTGGGCGTACATCGTACTGTCGGGGTTTTACTTGCTGATCCAATTCATCAAGGACGGCTGCGAATATGTGTTTTCGCCCAAACATTCGAGCGGAAAGGCGCTCAAACAGTTGCTGGGGATTGGTGATCGGCGGCTGGATCAGATCTCGATTCTATTGTCCGGGTTCAGCCGCGCCGGGCTATTGCTGCTGGCGGTGATTGCGCTGTTTGTCGGCGGCATCGGCACCACGCTCGGGCAACTACTAAGCAACATCATGGCCATTCTCGGCGGCGCCGGGTTGCGCAAGCTGAACATCGTCCCCGGGCATCTGCTCAATGCGGTACTGGCGTTGTTGATCGGCATCTACCTGATTCGCGCCCTGCGCCGCTGGCTGGACAACGAGTTCCTGCCCAAGACTGATATGGACCCGGGCATGTGCGCGTCGTTGAGCACGCTGTTTTCCAATATCGGTTATGCGCTGGTGATCCTGTTGACGCTGTCGTCGCTGGGGGTGCAGTGGACCAACCTGGCGTGGATCGTCAGTGCGCTGTCGGTGGGGATCGGTTTTGGTTTGCAGGAGATCGTGAAGAACTTCGTTTCGGGTCTGATTCTGCTGACCGAGCGTCCGGTGAAGGTCGGCGATTTGATCAGTATCAGTGGCGTCGAGGGTGATATCCGCCGGATCAACGTGCGAGCTACGGAGATACAGCTCAGCGACCGCTCGATCGTGATCGTGCCCAACTCGCAATTGATCTCGCAGAACTTGCGCAACGTTACGCTAGGGGGGAGCGCCCAGGGCGTGGCATCGCTTGAATTGGTATTCCCGCTGGATATCGATCCTGAGGAGGTGAAGGAGCTGTTGCTCAACACTTATCGAGAGAACGAAAGCATCCTCGATAAACCGGCGTCGTTTGTGCGTTTCAGCAAGCTGTCGCAGGACGGGATTACGTTGACGATTACCGGTTATGTAGGCAGCCCGAGGATTGTCGGGGTGACCAAGAGTGATTTGTTGTTCGAGATTCTCAAGCGGCTGGGGGCGGCGGGAATTGAGTTGGCGAAGCCGCCGGCGAGTGCCTGAAGCGGCTTTTATGTCTCGATACATCTGCGGCGTCAACGAACGACCCGGCTCGGCGCATCGATGAGGTCTACCTTGCCTCCGGCAAGCCATCCTTCGTGTATCGAACACTATTGATCCTCTAGACCAATGCCGCCGTCACGCTGTCGAGGATAAGTTTGAGATCGGCAGGCTCATAGCCCTGTGCCTCGTGCTGCGCTTTAGGTTTTCCCGCAGCCGCCATCCGTGTGGTCTGGGAGACCTGAATGCGTTGATACAATTTGTTTGTGTTGCTGCCTCCGGTCCATTTCGTAGTTCGTTCGATCTGTTCGTTGCCGGTGTTTTCGATGAACCTGACACGCATACCCAACAATGCTGCGGCATCCATCGCACCACTGCGCATCCCCAAATGCACCAGTTTACAGCCCCAGCCACGGGCCATTCTCAGGAAAATCGCATACTCGGCAGCACGGTTAGGGCCAATGATTTTGCCGTTGAAGGTTTCCTCGTTTTCGTTTTTCCAATACTCGCCCCAGATCTGCATGCCATTGCGCGATACGGCTGGCGGACCCGCGATGTCCAGTTGATCCATACTGGCGTTCAATTTTTCTGGCAGGCTGTCGTGCCCTTTGGGCTTGCCCACCACAATGATATTTTTTCCGGCTTTGAGCAGACCGCGACAGACTTGGGCAAGACCCATCCAGGTATCGTCCAGTTCTGGGTGAGCGCCACCGTCCTGCCCACTGAATCGCGTCCAGACGATGACGTACTTCGCGCTTCGCACGATCCCTTTGCGCCCCAGGAATTTATCGACACGGTAGGCCCAGTAGGAATTGCTGGCCGGGTCAACGTCTGTCCAACCGGACACATTGCCTTTGCCGTCACCTGCCATGACTGAGGCGGCGACATGGGTCGTCGCGCCGCCTACCGGGTTCAGCGTCGCTCCGCTGATCCTGGGTATGAGGCCCAAAAAATCAAGTCCGGCCATGGCAGGGTTGGCTGTCTTGTTCAAACGCGCATCCACGACATCTGAAGCGACTTTACAGGCCGCCTTGGAATCGGCCACTTTCACGGGCAGCAAGCGGTCGCGGGTCAAGCCGCAAGATACCCCGTAGAACGAGATCAGACTTTTGGCACTGCCTGTCTCCTGAGGATTGTCGCTGTAGAACAGGATCAACCGCGACGTCGGTTTGCTCTTCAGAGCAGCCCCCACCGCGAACTGGTCGCCCCCCATGTAGGCCGCCTGATAGTAAAAAGTAACGTAGTGACCGGCAAATGCCACGGGGTCGTTGTCCGCTGCAGCTGTCATCAGCTCTCCGCCCAAAGCCTTTGCCGTATCGCGTAGCGCGTTGTACTTGACCTTGTCCGGCTCTCGCGCCTGCTTGGCTGCCGCCCTTTCCCTCTCACGCTGTTGTGCCACGTGCGTATCCACATCTGACAGGCACTGGCTGATGGTGCGCTGGACGGTTGGCGTACTCTGCAAGGGGTTGGCATTGGCCGCATCCCACACCATCGCCACCGCAGTATCGGGCGCATCCAGCGCGGCCTTCGCCGCGTCGACCGTGGCAAAGCGGATGCAGCCCGTAAACGTGATGAACTTCTGTACCGTGTCTTTGTGATTCCCCAACTGCACACGGTATTGGGCCATCAGGTGATAGGGCGTGATGACTGTATTGCCAATCTGGAATGCCATGACGCGTCCTTGCCTTGAGAGCGCACACGAACATCAACGCTATTGCGCACGTTTCAGATAGCCTTCCCTGCCTCCATCGGCATAGAAAGCCAAACAAATCGAGTGAATTCTAGTACCGGTATGCATAGCGTCAAGAAAGGGTCAGGGTGATCGCATCGAGCGTGGTACCACCAGCAGATTTCAGGTGAACGTTGACAGAAAGCTCGTCCGCACGCGCAAACGCATGCTGCTTGCCCATCAAAACGACAAACTGCCAGGGTGGACAGTCATTTGCACTTGGCCAATACCACCTGACAGGTATTCGGCGTGCCCCCCGATCGCCCGGCGTAGCGCATGCAATTGGTCATGGATTTTTGCCGAGCCATGTTCAGGCTGGAACCCCAGGCGAGACCGCCCTCCCCAACCGTCGGCAGCGCCTTGGCATAGCAGCTGTCGCCGACGCCTGATGGCGGATAGTGTTTTCGGTTTGAGCAGCCGCCGCTCAGCGCCAGGCTGAGGGCGATCAGGATGGACAAGGGCCACAGCGAGCATCGGCGTCTGAGTATTCCCCTCATCGCGTTTCTCCTGCCGCAATCGGGTCGTGACGTATTGAGTCTAGTCGGTATGCGCAGCGGCCTCTCACTGCTCCGTCGCCTGACGATACTCCCGGGGCGTAAACCCGGTCGAAGCCTTGAACTGCCGGGTAAACGCACTGTGATCGGTGTAACCGCATTGCAGCGCAACGTCGGTGATCGGTAAATCGGTATGCAGCAGACGATGCGCATGTTCCAGCCGCACCTTCTGGATCATCTGCCGTGGCGTCAGGTGGAACACCCGTTTGCAGTAGCGTTCCAGTTGCGCCACGGAAATACCGGCAATGCGCGTCAGTTCGCCCAATGTGACGCGGCGGTTGAAGTGCGTGCGGATGTGTTCGTCGACAGCGGCCAGCCGCTCAAACGCCGGGTGAGTTTCGCTGGCTGATTGCAGATCTACGGAGATGCCCGCCAACCCGATGATCTGCCCCTCGCGGTTGTACAGCGGTTGTTTATGAGTCAGGCACCAACCCGGTTCGCGACTGCCGTACAGATGCAGCTCCAGCTGATCCTCCAGCACAAAGCCCTCTTCCAGCACTTTGCGATCCTGTTCGGTGTAGCCCGGCCCCAATTGCGCGGGGAACACCTGCACGCTGGTTTTGCCGAGCAACGGACGCAAGTCCTTCAAACCACAGCGCTGCACCAGTGTGCGGTTAGCGAGGACGTAACGGGCCTGAACATCCTTGATGAATATCGCTGCGTTGGGGATCACATCGAGCATCGGCAACAACAGCGCGGCACCGGCCAATAGCTCGTCCAGGGTTTGCGGGCGGCTCTGAGACAGCATCGAAAACGCGCTCTTCATTGAAGATCCCTCCCTGTTCGTGGATATGCCAAATGCCCGTGCTGCGGCAGTCGCGAGCAGATTGCAGCATCGTTCAAGTCGTGTCGAGGGCCGCGTTTCATTGGCGCAACTGTGCCGATTTCGTCATCGATCCCGCTGAAAAACATCAATCACCGCCCTGTCGATGAGTTCAAAGTTTGCCCGTCCCAGTGACACAACTGCCAGCACCGTGAACACACGCCCTGCCGGCGCCTACTGAAATCACTCAACGGCGCACGTCCATGAAACGAGTACACGTCATCGATTCCCACACCGGCGGTGAACCCACGCGCCTGGTGATGAACGGTTTCCCCGAACTGCCCGGCGGCACCATGGCCGAAAAACGCGATGCCCTGCGCACTCAGCATGATCCATGGCGCCGCGCCTGCCTGCTGGAACCGCGCGGCAACGATGTGTTGGTCGGTGCGCTGTACTGCGAGCCGGTATCGGCGGACGCCACGTGTGGGGTGATTTTCTTCAACAATGCAGGGTATCTCGGTATGTGCGGCCACGGCACCATCGGCCTGATCAATTCGTTGCACTACCTGGGACTGATCGCGCCGGGCGAGCACAAGATCGACACGCCCGTCGGCGCGGTCACCGCGACATTGCATGAAGACAGCAGCGTGACCCTGGGTAACGTGCCGTCCTGGCGTTATCGCAAACAGGTGCCGGTGGAAGTGCCGGGTTACGGCCGTGTGTCCGGCGATATCGCTTATGGCGGCAACTGGTTTTTCCTCGTCTCCGAGCATGGGCAAACGCTGAGCATGGACAACGTTGAACACCTCACCGCGTACACCTGGGCGATGCTCAAGGCTCTCGAAGATCAAGGCATCTATGGCGAGGACGGTGCCGTGATCGACCACATCGAGCTGTTCGCTGACGACGCCAATGCCGACAGCCGCAACTTCGTCATGTGCCCCGGCAAAGCCTATGACCGCTCACCCTGCGGTACCGGCACCAGCGCCAAACTCGCCTGCCTGGCCGCCGACGACAAGCTGCGACCCGGCGAGCGCTGGGTGCAGGCGAGCATCACGGGCAGCCAGTTCGAGGGCCGCTTCGAATGGGCAGGCGAACGCATTCGCCCGTACATCACTGGCCGCGCCTACATGACCGCCGACAGCACGTTGCTGATCGACGAAGAAGACCCGTTCGCGTGGGGTATCTGAGCTGCTGCGCTGACTTTTCAACCCAATCCGAATGATGTGCCAAGGAGTTAAAACAATGAGCGACAACGTCTTCACTGGTTGCATGCCGGCCCTGATGACCCCGTGCACCGCCCAGCGCAAACCGGACTTCGACGCATTGGTGGCCAAGGGTCGCGAGCTGATCGATATCGGCATGAGCGCGGTGGTGTATTGCGGTTCCATGGGCGACTGGCCGCTGCTCACCGAGGCCGAGCGTCAGGAAGGCGTGGCGCGGCTAGTCGCGGCGGGCATTCCAACCATCGTCGGCACCGGGGCTGTGAATAGCCGCGAAGCGGTGTCCCATGCCGCCCACGCCGCAAAAGTCGGCGCGCAGGGTTTGATGGTAATTCCACGCGTGCTGTCCCGGGGTGCTTCGGCCGCCGCGCAGAAGGCTCACTTCGCTGCAATTCTCAAAGCAGCTCCCGGGCTGCCGGCGGTTATCTACAACAGCCCTTACTACGGCTTCGCCACCCGCGCCGATCTGTTCTTCGACCTGCGTCGCGAGCACCCGAACCTGATCGGCTTCAAGGAGTTCGGCGGCGGTGCCGACTTGCGCTACGCGGCGGAAAACATCACCTCCAAAGATGATGGCGTGACACTGATGGTCGGCGTCGACACCCAAGTGGTGCACGGCTTCGTCAACTGCAACGCCACCGGAGCCATTACCGGTATCGGCAACGCCCTGCCTCGCGAAGTGCTGCAACTGGTGGCGCTGAGCAAGCAAGCGGCCCAGGGTGACGCCAAAGCCCGACGTCAGGCGCAGGAGCTGGAATCGGCGCTGGCGGTGTTGTCGTCCTTCGACGAGGGCTGCGACCTGGTGCTGTATTACAAACACCTGATGGTGCTCAACGGTGACAAGGAATACTCCCTGCACTTCAACGAAACCGATGCGTTGAGTGACTCGCAGCGTCGTTACGCGGAGAACCAATACGCGCTGTTCCGTCACTGGTACGAGAACTGGTCGGCAGAGCAGAACTTCGCCTGATCTGGAAAGACTTTGAGGTAGCCCGCGCGTTGCTGCCAACGCTGGAGCGCAAGGCCGGTCGCCTGTTCGATGGGCAAAGGGAAAACTGAAAAATGTCGAATAATCCCGTGCACGACATCGCCGTGGTCGGCGCCGGCATCATCGGCGTCGCTTGCGCCCTGCGTCTGGCTCGCCAAGGCTTGCGAGTAATCGTCATCGATCAACAGGAACCCGGCCACGGCGCCTCGTTCGGCAATGCCGGGCACTTGGCGACCGAGCAGGTATTTCCGATTGCCGATGTGTCGATTCTCAAGCGCTTGCCGGCCATGCTGATGGACCCGATGGGCCCGCTGCGACTGGACTGGAAATACCTGCCTCGTGCGCTGCCCTGGTTCACGCGGCTGCTGCTGAATCTGCGCTTGGAACCTTTCCGCCAAACCGTCGCGGGATTGCGCGCGCTGAATGAAAGCAGCCTCGATGCCTGGCATCGTTTACTCGCGGATATCCAGCGCCCCGAACTGCTGAAAGTCGACGGTTCATTGCTGGTATTCGAACGCGCCGAATCGCGTCAGACCATCGAAACGCTGCAGGCTCGCTTGCGTCAGCAGCAAGTGCCTGTCGATTTCTGGCAGGCCGGCGCTGTACAGGAAACCGCGCCGCAACTTAGCGAACAGATTCAGGGCGGCCTGTTCTTTCCGAGCACCGGGCATTTCATCGATCCGTATCGCGTGGTGTGCGAGCTGGTCGAGGCCGCAAAGGCCAGCAGCGTGAGCTTTGTGAGGGAACAGGTTCAGGGCGGGTATATGCAGACCAACGGTGTTTCCCTGATCACCAAAACCGGCGGTCTGACCGCGAGCCGCGTATTGATCGCCTGCGGTGCGCACTCGGCAAAACTCACCGCCGCGCTCACGGGCAAGAAAGTGCCGCTGGACACAGAACGCGGTTATCACCTGATGCTGCCCGACGAACACAACCGCCTGCCCTTCCCTGTCACCTCGCTGGAACGCAAGTTCATCATGACGCCAATGTCCGATGGCTTGAGATTGGCGGGCACCGTCGAGTTCGCCGGGCTGGAGCGGCCACCGAGCATGGAGCGTGCGTGGCAATTGCATCGGTTGAGCAAGGGTTTGTTTCGCAAGGATCTGAGTGCTGAGGCGGCGACCCCGTGGATGGGCTTTCGGCCGTCGTTGCCGGATTCGCTGCCAGTGATTGATCAGGTGTGCGGGGGCAAAGTGCTGCTTGCTTTTGGGCATCAGCATCTGGGGCTGACGCAGGCGGCGGTGACGGCGGAGATGGTTGTGGGGATGGCCTCTGCGACAGCGCTGAACCCATCGATCGGTTTGCCGAGTATCGAGCCTTACGCGCTTTCTCGCTTCTGATAAAAAAGCCTGCTCTCAGCGCAGGCTTTCGATGGGGTACGTCGGGATCAGGCGTCGTAAAACGCCTCAACCGCCACCCGACTCCCCACAAAGAAACTATCCGCCACCAACCGCAACGGCTGCAGATCCAGATCACTGGCCTTGTCGTCAATCAACTGCTGGAAATGTCGATACACCGCCGCGTACTCGCCCTCCTCCGACACGGCTTGGCGCACGCCGTCGATACTCAACACCGCGCCTCCGTTATCCAGGCGCAGCACACCCTCGGCGCAGCGAATCTCGATGCTCCAGAGTTCGTCATGACCATGGTCGAAATCGAACTCGGCGCGCACATCGAGGTGGCGCGCGTCAGACATTTTGATCGACGCGGCAATCGGCGACTGGCAGTTGCTCGGCACGCGCAATTCGGCCGATTCGACGAACAACGGCAGCGCCAGCAAGTGGGTCGCGATCGACAAGGCATTGATGCCCGGATCGAAAACGCCCAGGCCGCCCGGTTGCCAGATCCAGGTCTGGCCGGGATGCCACTTGCGCACGTCTTCCTTCCAGTCAATCTGTACGCTTTGCAGGGTGCGAGTGGCAAGCCAGTCGCGGGCGGCTGCAATGCCCGGCGCATAGCGTGAATGCCAGGCAAACAACGCGCTGACGCCTTGCTGTTCAGCCAGAGTCACCAACGCCATCGCTTCACCCAACGTGGCGCAGGGCGGTTTTTCCACCAACACATGCTTACCAGCTGCCAGTGCCTGTTGCACCAGAGCGAAGCGACCTTGCGGTGGCGTGCAGAACGCAATCGCATCAACCGGCGGACCGTTTTCGAGCAACTCGCTCAACGACTGAAAATTCTCTACACCGTCGCAGGGCTTGCCTTGCGTGGCGACAGACACCAACTGGAATCCGGGATTGGCGAGGATCGCCGGGACGTGTTGATCCTGCGCAATTTTGCCGTAGCCCACCAGGCCGAGACGGATCGGTTGCATCAATGACTCCTGCTTTTGTTTGTTTTAGTCAGCGAAGCGGCAGATTACCTGCAAACTTCGGCGGAAGTCGCGTAGCTATTAGTCGTGTGCTCTTGTCGCCGGAATTTGACACGCAACGCGTTGCTCGACAAAGTCGCACCCCTTTTGCGGCCGCAGACGCCGCAGGTTTGTGCTGAACAGGGGTTGCCGTTGAACGAACAGACATTGTCCACGCGCCTGGAGCGTGTGGCGGCGCATGTGCCAGCCGGGGCGCGACTGGCCGATATCGGCTCGGATCACGGCTATCTGCCGGTGGCGTTGATGCGCCGTGGTCTCATAGAAGCAGCGGTGGCTGGTGAGGTGGCGTTGACGCCGTTTCATGCAGCCGAACGTACCGTGCGCGAAAACGACCTGCACCACCGAATCACGGTTCGCCTGGCCAATGGTCTGGCAGCTATCAAACCGGAAGACGGGGTCACCGCCATCACTGTTTGCGGCATGGGCGGCGAGACCATTCGGGACATCCTCGACAGCGGCAAAGCGCACTTGAGCGGCGAAGAACGCCTGATCCTGCAACCCAACGGCGGCGAGCAGCCACTGCGCCAATGGCTGATGAATAACCGCTACCGCATCCTCAGCGAAGAAGTGCTGCGAGAGAACCGTTTCGACTACGAAATCATCGTTGCCGAGCGTGCAGCGTCAGTGACGTATACCGACCAGGAGCTGTACTTCGGCCCGTTACAGATGCAGGCACGCAGTCCGGCGTTTCTGACCAAGTGGCAACGCAAGCTGCGCCAGAAGCAGAAGACCCTGAGCCACTTCTCCCGGGCCCGGCAGGCGTTGCCCGAGGCGAAAGTGCAAGAGGTCGCGCGACAGGCACAGTGGATCGAGCAGATGTTGGCGCCGGCCTCGCTGTAGCTCCGGGTGGTGCCGCAATCGGGGCCATCACGCCGTTTACATTTGATACACCGCATCACAAATGATGTACCTAAAGCCCCATTTATCAATCTCCAGCAACTTCTTAAAGTTCTCTCCAACAGCAGCCCATCATCCCGACAGGCCTGCGACTGGAGATATTCAAATGCCTTTCATCAGCGTGCGTATCACCCGTGACGGCGTCACCCGGGACCAGAAAGCCCAGGTGATCAAGGAAATCACGGAAACGATGGAACGGGTTCTGAACAAGGACCCGAAACTCACCCACATCGTGATCGAGGAAGTTGATACCGATAACTGGGGTTATGCCGGTATGACGACCACGGAGTACCGCAAACAGTTGTCGGACTCGCAGTCATGAGCCGCACCGTAAAAATCGACTTTGTCTCGGATGTTGTCTGCCCTTGGTGTGCACTGGGTGCTACGGCACTTGAGCAAGCGATCGTGAACCTGGCCGGTGAGGTCGAGGTTGAGCTGACTTACAAACCGTTCGAGCTGAATCCGGACATGCCGGCGGAAGGTGAGAACGCCATCGCCCACATGATCCGCAAGTACGGCCGCACAGCTCAGCAAGTGGCCGAGCGCAACGCAATGATCATTGAACGCGGCGCGCAGATCGGTTTTCGCTTTGACCTGGAAAAACGCAGTCATTTTTACAACACGTTCGATGCCCATCGCTTGTTGTTTTGGGCATCGACACAGGGGCTCCAACGCGAACTGAAGAAAGTCCTGTTACGGGCTTACTTCACGGACGGAAAGAACCCGAATGACCGTGACACGCTGGTGGCGCTGGCTGGCGAAGTTGGCCTTGATACCGAACGTGCGCAGGCAGTGCTGACATCCGATGAGTTGAGTCGCGAAGTCCGTGAACTTGAAGCGTTTTACCAGCAGCGCGGCATCAACTCGGTTCCGGCGATGGTTCTGAATGATCGGCAACTCATGTCCGGATCGCAATCGGTCGCCGAATACGAGCAAGCGCTACGTCAGGCAGCGCAGGCCGCGGCTCACGTCTGACAGTTGAAAATTTGTTTACTTAATTAACTTCGATTCAATGAGGATTCATCATGAACACGTCCAATAAAGTTGTAGTGATTACTGGCGCATCCCAAGGCATTGGCGCAGGTCTGGTAAAGGGTTTTCGTGATCGCGGCTATCAGGTGGTCGCCACTTCCCGCTCGATCAAACCGTCTACAGACCCGGATATTCTTACCGTCGCTGGCGACATTGCTGACCCTGAAACCGCCGAGCGCGTTATCCGCGAAGCCGTTGCACGCTTCGGCCGTATCGATACGCTGGTCAACAATGCCGGTATCTTCGTGGCGAAACCGTTCACCGAGTACAGCAAAGCAGATTACGCTCAGGTCGTGGCCACCAACATGAGCGGCTTCTTCCACATCTCCCAACTGGCCATTGCCGAGATGGAGAAGCACAGCAGCGGACACATCGTCAGCGTCACCACCAGCCTGGTGGATCATGCGATTGACGGCGTACCGTCGGTGCTGGCCTCGCTGACCAAGGGTGGCATCAACGCTGCGACCAAATCGCTGGCCATCGAGTATGCCAAGCGCGGCATTCGGGTCAACGCCGTGTCACCAGGCATCATCAAGACCCCGATGCATGGTGTCGAGACTCACGAAGCGCTGGGCAACCTGCACCCGGTTGGCCACATGGGCGAGATTGATGACATCGTTCAAGCGATCCTTTATCTGGACACCGCGAACTTCGTGACCGGCGAAATCCTTCACGTCGACGGGGGCCAGAGTGCAGGTCATTGATCCAGACGTTTTGTTTACGACATGAAAAAGCACCGCCGGCCTATACCGGCGGTGCCTTTTCATGTGGTACACACCCGAATGAAATGTCCCTTGATTCTCGGTGTAATCGATTATGAAGCGCCACTTTGATGACTTGCAGTTGGGCAGTATCGAGCTCTTTTGCCTCGCCGCCGAGGCCGGTAGCTTCACGGCTGCCGCCCAACTGGCCGGGGTAACACCGGCAGCGGTGAGCCGGTCGATTCTGCGCATGGAGCAGAGGCTGGGTTCGCGCCTGTTTACCCGAACGACGCGCAGCATTCGATTGACCGAAGCGGGAAGAAAGTTTTTCGAGCAATGCAGTCAGGCGCTGACGCAATTGGTTGAAGCCCAGCAAGAAGTCATGGGCGCGCAGACGACACCTTCGGGGCAGTTACGCATCAGTGTGCCGACCACGTACGGGCATCACCGCATTCTGCCGCTGTTGCCAAAGTTTCGCGCGCTCTATCCCGAAGTCTCCGTGGATATTCACTTGGGCAATCGCAACATCGACTTCGTCGCGGAAGGTTACGATCTGGCGATCCGGGTTCGGGCGCAACCGGACTCGACCATGATCGCGCGCTTGCTCGAAGACGCGAAGCTGGTGGTGGTCGCCTCGCCCGACTATCTGCACAAGGCCGGCATGCCGAAAACCCTGGAAGACCTGGATCAGCACGAGTGCATCCAGTTTGAGTTGCCCAGCAGCGGGCGAAAAATTTCGTGGCTGTTTCTGGAGGATGGCACGGATCGTGAGGTGTACTCCGACGGAGGCTACTCCTGTTCTGACGATGTGCTCGGCGGTGTGACGCTGGCCAGAAACGGCGCGGGACTGTTCCAGACCTACAAGTTCATTGTCGAACAGGAACTGGCAGACGGCCGTCTCGTCGAGGTTCTTCAACCCTATAAGGGTCGTTCCCGGCCATACACCTTGCTGTACCCGCACGGTCGCTACGTTCCCCAACGCGTGCGGGCGTTCGTGGATTTCCTGCTGCAATATCGCGATGAATGGGCGGTGATTTAACCGTGAACGCCGCGTTAAACACCCAGCAGCTGCTTGGTCGTCGCCATCGAGGTGTTCAGCGACTGCCCCGTGCGCTGCAGTTTGTTTAACAGGCTGGCGCCCAACCACAGTTGATACAGGGTTTCCGCCAAGTGCCGGGCGTCTCCCGCAGGCAGGCTTTTTTCAGCCTGGCCCTGCTCGATGCACTGGGTAATGCGGGCCACCACCCGTTCGGCGCCATCTCGCAATGTGAGGCGCATGGACTCGGACAAGTCGGCCACTTCGGCACTGAGCTTGACCACCAGACATTCGTCGCCATGCCCTTCGAGAGTGCAACGGTTCTGCCAGCCCTGCCAGTAATCCATCAGCCGCTCATAGGCGTTCAGCCCTGGCAGAGTCAGGCGCTGCTCCATGTCGGCGAGGTAACAGACAAAGTAATCCTCAAGCAAGGCCTGTCCGTAGAGTTCCTTGGATTTGAAGTAGTGATAGAACGAGCCTTTGGGCACACCTGCTGTTTGCAGGATCTCGTTCAGGCCAACACTGGTGAAGCCCTTTTCGGCCATCATCCGGTGACCCGTGTCGAGCAAGTGTTGGCGAGTATCGTCGTAGGTCGCTTTCATGGGGCGCTAAATACCAAACAATAGACCAGTCGTATATTTCGAAGAAATGCGAGTTTGCCACACCCGAGGTCTAAAAACCCACAGGCAAAAAAATTACTAGACGACTGGTCTAATTGGAATCTATGCTGTGTCCCGACAAACATCACCGGGTGTCCCCAACGTGCGAATCCGTCGCGCTTCGATAACACCTGATCAATGCAAGGGTGCTTTATGAAAATCCTGATGGTTCTGACTTCCCACGATCAACTCGGCAACACCGGCAAGAAAACCGGTTTCTGGCTCGAAGAATTCGCCGCGCCCTACTACGCCTTCAAGGATGCCGGTGCACAGATCACCGTGGTTTCGCCGGCCGGTGGTCAGCCACCGCTCGATCCGAAAAGCGACGAGCCAGATGCACAAACCGCAGAAACCGAGCGCTTTCGCAATGACCCGGCGACGCAACAGGTACTGGCCCACACCGGGCGTCTGGCCGATGTCAGCGCTGATGATTTCGATGCCGTGTTCTACCCAGGTGGCCACGGCCCGCTGTGGGACCTGGCCGAAGACAAGCAGTCGATCGCGTTGATCGAAGCTTTCGACCGCGCCAACAAGCCCCACGGATTTGTCTGCCATGCACCGGGTGTGCTGCGTCACGTCCTGAATGCCGACGGCAAACCGCTGATTCAAAACCGCGAAGTGACGGGCTTCACCAATGCCGAAGAAGCGGCGGTCGGTTTGACGGAAGTGGTGCCTTTCCTCATCGAAGACGAGTTCCAGCGTCTCGGCGGGCGTTATTCCAAAGTCGCCGACTGGCAGGTGTATGTGGTGGCTGACGGGCAACTGGTCACCGGACAGAATCCGGCAAGCTCCGCCGCGGTGGCCGAAAAACTGCTGAAAATGCTCGGCTAAGTCTTTTACAACTCCAGACACCGTGTGCGGCTTGCACGGTGTTTTTTTTCGCCCATCAACTAGTCGACTGGTCTAATAAACGACCGGATTGCAGACATTTATCAAGGTCAACTCCATGAACAACAGCAGCTTCTTCAAGCCCGCCAAACTGGGCGTTCACACCCTGAAAAACCGCATCGTCCTGCCACCCCTCACCCGCCAGCGCAGCACGCAACCGGGCAACATCGCCAACGAGCTGATGGCCGAGTATTACCAGCAGCGTGCCGGCGCCGGTTTGCTCGTCACCGAAGGCACACAGATCGAACCGCGTGGCCAGGGTTACGCCTGGACCCCGGGCATTCACACGCCCGAGCAAATCGCCGGATGGCGCAAAGTCACCGAGGCCGTGCATGCCGTCGACGGCGTGATCTTCGCCCAGTTGTGGCATGTGGGCCGGGTGTCCCACACCGCGTTGCAGCCCGAAGGCGCGGCACCTGTATCAGCGTCCGCAGTGTCGACCGACCGAGTCAGCGTGTTCATCGAAACCGCGCCTGGCGCGGGTGAGCTGGTATCGCCGTCCGCTCCTCGCGCGTTGACCACCGATGAAGTGCAGGAACTGGTTCAGCTCTACATTCAGGCTGCACGCAACGCGATGGACGCCGGGTTCGACGGCATCGAACTGCACTGCGCCAACGGCTATCTGGTCAACCAGTTCATCTCCGCCCACAGCAACCTGCGCACCGATCAGTACGGTGGTTCGTTGCACAATCGCCTGCGTTTTCTGCGCGAAGTGGTAGCCGGTGTCGCCGAGTGCATCGGCAAGGAGAAAGTCGGCGTACGTTTCGCGCCGCTGTTCAGCACCACCGATGAAGCGCGGACTTACCTGGGCCTGGTCGAGGAAGATCCGCACACCACTTACATCGAGGCGATCAAAGTGCTGGAAGAGGTAGGCATTGCCTATCTGTCGATCGCCGAAGCGGACTGGGACAATGCACCCGCCATGCCGCAAACCTTTCGCCAGGCGGTGCGCGACACCTTCAGCGGCGCGATCATTTACGCCGGACGCTACAACGCGCAATCCGGTGCACAGTTGCTCGATTCTGGCCTGGCAGACTTTGTCGCCTTCGGCCGCCCGTTCATGGCCAACCCGGACCTGCCCGCGCGGATCGCCAATGACTGGCCGCTGAACGCGCTGAACCCGGCCACGGTGTATGGCGGCAATGCCGAAGGGTACGTGGATTACCCGGCCTACCTCGCCTGACGCAAAGAGCCCGAAACAGTGCTCCCGCTCTTGCGGGAGCGCTACTTTGCGCCGCCCAATCCGCTCCCGGTTCCGTGGGGCGCCTGGATGTAACGACTTCCTATCTTCACAAAAAGAATGGCGCTCCATTGTCAGCTCGATTTTTTCGGCCTATCTTTATAAAAAACCTATACAAGGTACGCCGCAATGTACAACTTAGAGCCGTGGCCGCTGACGCTTTACTTTGACGGTGAATGCCCGCTCTGTGCGCGAGAAATCAAGCTGTTACGCCAACACGCCGTCGAAACACGCCTGCGCTTCGTTGACCTTAGCCATGAGGACTTCGATCCAGCCGCACTGGGGTTCACGCTTAAGCAAATGCAATCCTCACTGCATGCACGGTTCGACGATGGACGCTGGGTAAAAGGCCTCGACGCTACGCTATGGAGCTGGCGAGCCGCAGGGTTTGGCGTCTGGGTCGCCCCCCTGAGCTGGCGTTTGACCCGGCCTTTGTTTGCCATTGCTTATCGCTTGTTCTGCCACCTGCGTCCTCACTTGGCCTGGCTGCCTCACCCGGACGGCAGCCGTCGTTGTCACGACAGCCACAGCAGTTGCCGCACTCCTATCCTGTCGCAACGCCGCGAGAAATCCGAATGACTGAATCATTAGCCAACCATTACCGTGAAATTCTTCTCGGCGTCGGTGAAAACCCCGACCGCGAAGGCCTGCGGGACACGCCCAAGCGTGCAGCCAAAGCCATGCAGTACCTGTGCGACGGCTACTCGATGAACCTGGAAGGCATCATCAATGGCGCGCTGTTCGAGTCACAGAACGATGAAATGGTCATCGTTCGCGACATCGAGCTTTATTCACTGTGCGAACACCACATGCTGCCCTTCATCGGCAAGGCCCACGTGGCCTACATCCCGACGGGCCGGGTGCTGGGGCTGTCGAAAGTGGCCCGGGTGGTCGATATGTTCGCGCGCCGCTTGCAGATCCAGGAAAACCTGACCAGACAGATCGCCGATGCGATCCAGCAAATTACCGATGCTGCGGGTGTAGCCGTGGTCATTGAGGCCCGGCACATGTGCATGATGATGCGCGGTGTGGCAAAGCAGAATTCGGTCATGACGTCATCGGTCATGCTCGGTGCCTTTCGAGAGTCCTCTAGCACGCGTCAGGAGTTCCTCCAACTGATCAGCCGATGAAAGTGATTTCGTTGGCGGTTTGTCGAGTGAAATACGCCATTAAACCTGTACAAGCATAGATAGCTGTACAAGCACTTTTGTGGAATGTCCTCCACCTTGACCTGTGTATTCAGGGAGTAAAAACAATGACCCGTTTTTTGGTTTTACTGGCTCTGGTGCTCAGCCTGTCGAGCTGTGGCAGCGTCGAGGTCGGGCACTATGCCGACCAGCAACCGGCCTTCAACCTGGAGAAGTTTTTTAGCAAACCCGTCAAAGCCTGGGGGATGTTTCAAAAACGCTCCGGCGAAGTCGTCAAGCGCTTCGAGGTGAACATCGAGAGTCGCCGCGAGGGAAACAACCTGATTCTCGACGAGCGTTTTCTCTATAGCGACGGCACTCGCGAGCGTCGCGTCTGGACCCTGACCCCGGAAGGTGCGGGCAAATGGCGCGGCCGCGCCGGCGATGTGGTCGGTGAGGCGAAGGGTGAAGTTGCCGGCAACGCGCTGCGTTGGCGCTACATCTTGAGCCTGCCGGTCGATGGCTCCGTTTATGAAGTGAGCATGGACGACTGGATGTACTTGATGGACGAAGACACCTTGATCAATCGCACCACCATGTCCAAGTTCGGTGTCGAGATCGGCCAGGTGACATTGTTCTTCCGTCGCCAGAGTGCGGGAGACAATCAATGACCGACTCGCTCACAATGACTTCACTGGGTGACGGCTACCGCGCCCTGGTAATCGGCGCCAGTGGCGCACTCGGCGCTGCGTTCTGTGAGTGGCTGAAGCAGGACTCTCGATGTGCAGGTGTTCGTGAACTGGGGCGTAAAACGGATCCCCCGCTGGATCTGGAACGGCCAGAGACAATTGCAAGCGCCGCCGCCGAACTGGCGACAGAAGCGCCTTATCAACTGATCGTACATGCCGCCGGCCTGCTGCATCGCGATGCGATCAAACCGGAAAAAAGCTACACCGCGATGGACCACGACGCGCTCCAGGCAGTGTTTCAAGTAAATACGCTGGGGCCGGCGATGGTCTTGCGCCACTTCCTGCCACTGCTCGATCCCCATGGTGCAATGGCGATGCTTTCGGCCAAGGTCGGCAGCATCGACGATAACCGTTTGGGCGGCTGGTACGCCTATCGCGCCTCCAAGGCCGCGCTGAACATGTTGATCAAAACCGCGGCCATCGAACTGGCCCGCACTCGCCCTCACAGTCGCCTGCTGAGCCTGCATCCAGGCACAGTCGTTTCGGCGCTGTCGCAACCTTTTCGCGGTGCATCGGCGGCCCGCCCGGCCAGCGTTGCCAGCCACGAATTATTGACCCTGATCGACCGGCTGACGCCGTCAGACAGCGGCCATTTCTTTGCCTACGACGGAGAACGCCTACCCTGGTAGGCAAGGAGTGATTGATGAATCTGCAAACCCTCACCGAACGCGCCGCCAATAGCGAAATACGTGAACTGGAACTGCTGTCGCTCGAAGGTGGCTTTTATCTGGCGCGCATCCGCATGGATCACGGCCATTTCACCTTGCTCGACGATGCGGCAAAACCCATGCGACTGCGCTCAATCAGTCATCTGCGGGACTTGCTGCAAACCGTTCCGGCGTTTCCCTGCGTGTTGGTGCAGCAATGTGTCCACGACGAAATGTGCGGCCGGGATTCAGGCCCGGTCGAAGAGTTGCGGCTGCCTTTTTCGCTGACAGCAACTTGATGAAGCGGACGCTGCTGGACTGTTCCGAATGAGCAAGGTCAATCGCCTGTGCCTGATCCTCGGTGATCAGCTTTCGTTTGACCTGGCCTCATTACAGGGGCTCGATCCCGAACGGGATGCGGTGCTCATGGTCGAGGTGATGGAAGAAGCCAGCCATGTGCCTCATCACCCACAAAAGATTGCCCTGATCTTTAGCGCCATGCGTCATTTCGCCAAGGCGTTGCAAGCCAGAGGCGTACGTGTCGAGTACGTCACTCTTGATGATCCGCACAACAGCGGATCAGTGCCAGGTGAACTAGGTCGCTGGCAGGCACTTCTGCAACCGGAAGAGCTGCACATCACTGAATGTGGCGACTGGCGTCTGGAGCAGTCTCTCAAGGACTGTGATCCAGCCATTCATTGGCATGCCGATACGCGTTTTCTGTGCAGTCGAACGGAATTCAGTGCGTGGGCGGCCGGCAAAAAGCAGCTGCGTATGGAGTTTTTCTACCGCGAGATGCGCCGCAAGAGCGGGCTGTTGATCAATGGCGACGGTACGCCGGTCGGCGGCGCCTGGAACTTTGACGCCGAAAACCGCAAAGCCCTGCCCAAGGGAGTGAAAGCGCCCTACCCGGCGGGTTTTTCCAACGACGCCATCACCCTCGAAGTCCTTGCGCTGGTCAAAGCACGTTTCAGGCACCACTACGGTTCTCTGGACGATTTCAACTATCCAGTGACCCACGCCGACGCTCAATCACTGTGGCGTTACTTCCTCGATTATGGCCTGGCCGGGTTCGGCGATTATCAGGATGCCATGGCCAGCGATGAACCCTTTCTGTTCCATGCGCGCATCAGCGCTGCGCTCAATATCGGACTGCTGGATTTGCGTCAGGTGTGCAGTGACGTGGAGTCGGCTTACTGGTCAGGCAGCGTTGCGCTGAATGCCGCCGAGGGATTCATTCGTCAACTGATCGGCTGGCGCGAATACGTACGTGGTGTTTACTGGCTGAAGATGCCTGACTATGCCCAAGGCAATTCATTTGGTAACAAGCGCCTCTTGCCGGAATTCTACTGGACTGGCGAAACGAAAATGAACTGCATGCGTCAGGCAATCGGCCAAAGCCTGAAACACGCCTATGCTCACCATATCCAGCGGCTGATGGTCACGGGGAATTTTGCGTTGCTCGCCGGCATCGCGCCGAGCCAGATCTGCGAGTGGTACCTGGCCATTTATATGGATGCGTTTGATTGGGTGGAATTGCCCAACACCTTGGGCATGGTCATGCACGCTGACGGAGGTTATCTCGGTTCCAAGCCTTACTGCGCCAGCGGCCAATACATCAATCGAATGTCTGACTACTGTCGCGGCTGTGCTTACAAGGTCAGCGAAAGCACTGCTGACAACGCATGCCCTTTCAATGCGTTGTACTGGCATTTTCTGATGCGCCATGGCGATCTTTTACGCAGCAATCAGCGTATGGGCATGATGTACAAAAACCTCGACCGCATGCCTGAGGCCAAGCAGCAGGCGCTTTGGCAGCGAGGCGAGAAGCTGCTCGCCACACTGGATGCCGGCGAGACGTTATAAAACGGGCTTCCCCCTCCTGTGCGGGTGCAACTTAACCATCAGACGGCGTGTCAATGTGAGGATTCCCAGTGTTCGATTGAACCGCGTTGAATGAATTCAAACAAAAATCAAGAAGGCCCCTGTGGTGGAAATTCTGAAGCATCTTACTCGCGAGGAGCTTGAGGCAGAGGTGATGCGCCTGCGCCTGGCTCTGGAGAGCAGCGCAGTAGCAACACCGGAGATGGCCCAGCAGCTTGCAGCCAGCCGAGCGGCGCTCGCCAATAGTGAGGCGCGCTTCAGTACCATTCTGGAAACCATCGAGGCCGCATTCGCTATCGTCAAAGTCAAATTCGACGCCGACGACCACCCCGTGGATTATTGTTTCGTCGAGGCCAACCCGGCGTTCGAACGTCAGTGCGGCGTCAACCTGCGGGGTAAATGGGTCACAGAGTTCGCCCCTAACCTTGAGAAGTTCTGGTTCGAGACTTACGGACACGTGGCCAAGACCGGCGAGCCGGCAAACTTCGAGAATTACGCCAATACGTTTGAACGCTGGTTCGATGTGCGTGCAGTGCGGGTCGGTGACCCTGCCGATCGCCAGATCGCGATTTTCTTCAGCGACGTCACCGCACGCCGAGACGCCGAAGAGCGCTTGCGGATCAGCGAAGCGGTCGCGCGGGAAAACGTCGAGCGCGTACAACTCGCCCTCGCGGCCGGCGCCATTATCGGTACCTGGCACTGGGATCTGCCGACCGATCGCTTCACTGTGGATGAGTCCTTCGCCAGGGTTTTTGACCTTGATCCCGCATTGGGCCGCGACGGCCTGACCCTGGAACAAGTGGTGATGACCGTACACCCCGATGACAGAGAGGGGCTCACCGGTGCGATCAATGAAGCGATTGCCCGTGGCGGCGCCTACTCCCATCAATACCGGGTGCGCCGCGCCGACGGGAAATACAACTGGATCGAGGCCAACGGTCGCGTCGAATGCGCCGACAACGGCACCCCGCTGCGCTTTCCCGGTGTGCTCATTGATGTTGAGGATCGGCGCAATGTCGAGGCGGAGCGCGACCGCGCCAACGCCGAATTGCGCGCGCTCAACGAAACTCTGGAACAGCGTGTATCAGCACGCACAGCCGATCTCATGCAAGCCGAAGAGAAACTGCGCCAGTCACAAAAAATGGAAGCGGTCGGCCAACTGACCGGCGGCCTGGCCCATGACTTCAACAATCTTCTCGCCGGCATCTCGGCCGCCCTGGAATTGATAGAAAAACGCATCGCTCAAGGCCGCCTGAAGGAGGTCGACAAGTATTTGGTCACCGCCCAGGGCGCGACTAAACGCGCCGCGGCCCTGACCCATCGCCTGCTGGCCTTCTCCCGACGCCAGACCCTCGATCCACGGCCAACGGATGTGAACACCCTGATCGCCGGGGTGACCGAACTGATCCAGCGCACCGTCGGCCCGAGCATACGTTTGAATACCGTCGCCGCACCCGATCTCTGGCCGGCCCTCGTCGACGCCAGCCAACTGGAAAACGCCCTGCTGAATCTGTGCATCAACGCCCGCGATGCCATGCCCGATGGCGGAAGAATCACAGTCGAGACGGCCAATCGAACAATGGCGTTCGAGACCGCCCGTGCTCTGGACATGCCCGAGGGGGAATACCTTTGTCTATGTGTCACTGATACCGGCACTGGCATGAGCGCTGACGTCATCGCGAAAGCCTTCGACCCGTTTTTCACCACCAAGCCGCTCGGCCAAGGCACCGGCCTGGGGCTGTCGATGATCTACGGGTTCACCAAGCAATCCGGCGGTCAGGTGCGGGTGCATTCGAAAGTAGGCCAAGGCACCACCATGTGCATCTACTTGCCTCGGTACCGCGGGGAGGCGCTGCAAAATCACGATGCCACTCACAGCACGACAACACCTCTGGCAAAAGCGGGGGAAACCATCCTGATTGTCGACGACGAGCCGACAGTGCGGATGTTGCTCAAAGACGTACTCAGCGAACTCGGCTACACCCTCCTGGAAGCGGCCGACAGCGTCGAGGGACTGGAAGCATTACGCTCCAGCGCACACATCGATTTGCTCATCACTGATGTCGGATTGCCTGGCGGTATGAACGGGCGACAGATGGCCGATGCGGGCCGGGAAATCCGCCCAAAACTGAAGACCTTGTTCATTACCGGCTACGCCGAAAACGCCGTTATCGGCAGCGGCCAACTCGGGCCGGGCATGCAAGTGCTGACCAAGCCCTTTGCCGTCGACACACTGGTTTCGCGCGTCGGCAACTTGATGTCCGCCAAACTGGATTGAGGCTGCCTCAGGCAACGACTCGCAGGCATGGCTGCGCCCGATATTGCGCTTCCGGGTCGTCGCCAGGATTGGACTTTCCAACTGCAGAAAAAACCAAAGCCTGCTTTTAAGGGCAGGCTTCTGGCATTGCAGCGTCGGCTTACTTCTGCTGAGCGGTCAGCGCCGCATAGCCATTCATCAAATTGCGGTAGTTCGGAATTCGCTGCGACAGCAAGTTACCCAGCCCTTCGATGTCATTGCGCCAGTCGCGGTGCAGCTCACAGGCCACCGAGAACCAGTTCATCATCTGTGCGCCGGCCTGGGTCATGCGGTTCCACGCGGCTTGTTGCACGGTGGTGTTGAAGGTACCGGAGGCATCGGTCACCACGAACACATCAAACCCTTCCGCCAGCGCCGACAGGGTCGGGAACGCTACGCAAACATCTGTTACCACACCGGCAATGACGATCTGCTTGCGGCCGGTGGCCTTGATTGCCTTGACGAAGTCTTCGTTGTCCCATGCGTTGATCTGGCCTGGGCGAGCGATGTACGGCGCATCGGGGAACATCTCTTTCAGCTCCGGTACCAGCGGGCCGTTCGGGCCTTGTTCGAAACTGGTGGTGAGGATGGTCGGCAGTTCGAAGAACTTGGCCAGATCGGCCAGCGCCAGCACGTTGTTCTTGAACTCGTTCGGCGAGAAGTCCTGCACCAGAGAAATCAGACCGGTCTGGTGATCAACCAGCAGAACTACGGCGTCGTCTTTGTTGAGGCGGTTGTAGGTTGGAGTGTTCATCTGTGCGTCCCTTTGTAATTGTGGAAGTTCGTTTGCGTTCAAGATGGGCACAGATTACTGAGACACTGAAACGGGATAAATCGGCTGAAAAGCGTTTCTCCGTCAACTCAGAAGAGACAATCAATTCATACTGAATCTTGCTCCGACAACAACCCGACCTTTATGGCGATCCTTGTCATACTGTTGCCATGCATTACGTTGAATCGAAACCAAGGAGATGTTCATGCTCGGACGCCACCCGCCAGAGCGGAACGCTGACAAGCTCACCTCCCCCGCTGCCCTGAAAGCCGTGAGGGCGGGATCGACTTTTCGACTCACGGTCAGTTTCATGCTGGTGGTGGTCGTTGCCTTTCTGGCAGTCGAGAGCTGGCGGACATGGCGCGACTATCGCGCCGCCTTCGCCTCCGCGCGCGACTCAGTCACCAACCTGACCCGTGCGACGGCTCAACATGCCGAAGACACCATTCGGCAAATGGATGTGCTGACGGCGGCCCTCAGCGAGCGGATCGAAGGCGATGGTCTGCAAAACCTCGATGTGCCGCGCATTCACAAACTGCTGGTGCAGCAATCGACAATCATGCCGCAGTTGCACGGCTTGTTTATCTACGGGCCTGACGGACAGTGGATCGTGACCGACAAGGAGGTCACGCCCGAGACTGCTAATAACGCCGACCGCGATTATTTCCAGTACCACCGCACCCATGACGATCGGCAAGTGCGCATTGGCGAGGTGGTCGAAAGCCGCTCCACCCACGACCTGATCATTCCCATCTCGCGCCGCCTGAATAATCCCGATGGCTCGTTCGCCGGTGTGCTGCTGGGCACGATCAAAGTGAGCTATTTCGTCGATTACTACGGCGACTTCAGGATCGACGACAAAGGCGCGCTGGTGTTGGCCAAACGTGACGGCACAATCCTCGTGCGCCGCCCGTTCATTGCGTCAGTGATCGGCAAGAGCCTGGCCAATAGCGAGATATTCAAGACCTACCTGCCCAACTCCAATGTGGGCATCGCGCAAGTGCGCGCCGTCATCGACGACACCGAACGTCTGTACGGCTACCGCGCCCTCAGCACTTATCCGCTGGTGGTGGAGGCCGGGCTTTCCCAGGAATCGATCATCGAACCATGGCGTCAGGACTTGCTGAAAAACGGCTTCGTGCTGGTGTTTCTGATCCTGGTGCTGACTTGTTTCGGCCTCATCGTACTGAGCCAGCTGCGCCAGCGCATGGCGATGGAGCGGGAAATCCGCCACGCCCACCAGACCATGCGCGACATGGCGCTGACCGACAGCCTCACCGGACTTGGCAACCGGCGCCGACTGGACAATGCGCTGGCCGATGAAGTCCGTCTGGCCCGGCGCCAAGGCTCGGCACTCTCGCTGATCATGCTCGATGTCGACTACTTCAAACGCTACAACGACCAATACGGACATGCCGTCGGAGATGACTGCCTGAGCGCGGTCGGACGCGCGATCCAACAAGCGGTCAAGCGTCCGGGTGACTTGGCCGTGCGCTACGGCGGCGAGGAGTTCACCGTGCTGTTGCCCAATACCGATAGCGATGGAGCGATTCAGGTGACCGAAGATATTCTGCAAACCATACGCTCGCTCAGAATGGAACACGCCGGGCACCCTTTGGGCTATGTCACGGCCAGTGCCGGGATTACCACGCGTCATCCGGTCGATGAAACGGTCACGCCTGCCACCTTGCTGAAATCGGCGGATACCTGCCTGTACCAGGCCAAGCAACAGGGCAGAAACCGTTGGTGCTCAACGGCTCCGGTTATGAGCTAATAACGCCTTCATTAAACCGTCGCTCAAACGTTGTACTAGGATAAGAACCAATTTCTGCAATTTTCGTCGCTCAAGGACATCGTCGACAAAGCCGCAGGAGTGTTAGCCCCCGCAAACTCATGGATGATGTAAATGAATTCATACCTGTTCCCTCACATCGGCAAAGTCATCGCCAGCACTGGCAGCCGTCATTTCCCGCGCATGCTGCATGACCTGATCCTCACTCAACTGGCAGTCGATGCCACGCACATCCGCCAGATGCGTGTTGAACCGGTGGGCCGCACCGCGACCCGCAGTGAACCGGAACCCATGAAAGAGCCGGCGTTGTTGGCCGAAACGGTATTTTCCGACCACAGTGTCGCGGCGGTCGACGATTTGCCTAATCTAGAATCATCGACCGCCGCCGAGGCTTCGCAACTGCACCTGACCCGGCGCAAGGACGGTTACCGCTACGTGATTTCGGTATACCGCAACGGCCAGTCGCAACGCTTTTCCGCGCAGGAGCGCAGCCTGTTGCAGGACATCTCCCCGGTTCTGTTGCCGATGGTGGAAAAGCACATCGATGCACTCCAGCCAGCCAACCCTTGTGCAGAAAACCCGGGCGAAGCTGCCGAGGGCACGGGACTGGAAACCCTGCGGGCGCGCTTCAATGAACGCTTGCAGCAATTGGGGTTGAGTCTGTCCAATCGTGAAACCGAAGTGTGCATCGGCCTGCTTGCAGGACGTACTGCGCCGGAGCTGGCCGAGCAATTGCAGTTGAAGGTCAACACGGTAGAGAGCTATCTCAAGCGCGCGGCGATCAAGTTGGGGATCAGCGGGCGGCATTCGTTGATGCGCTGGATGTATTCGCCGCAGGAAACTTCGGCTTCCACGGCGGCCTGACAAAAATCCCACCTGTAGGAGCTGCCGAAGGCTGCGCCTACAGGAATTCGGTGAGTACCATCAGTCGCGGGCCAACGCCTCGATCGGATCAAGCCGCGAAGCATTCCGTGCCGGCACGAATCCAAACACGATGCCGATCAGCGTCGAGCAAACCACCGCTGTCAGCACCGAAGCCAGCGAGAACACCATCTCCCACTCTTTGATAAACACTGAAAACAGATGGCCGATGGCGTAGGACAGCGAAATCCCGATCGCCCCGCCCAACAGACAGACCATCACCGCCTCCACCAGAAACTGCTGACGAATATCTGACTGGCGCGCGCCAACCGCCATGCGAATGCCAATCTCGCGAGTACGCTCGGTCACGGACACCAGCATGATGTTCATTACCCCGATACCGCCGACCACCAGCGAAATCAGCGCAATCAACGACAACAACAACGCCAGCGAGCGACTGGTTTTCTGCACGGTCTGCATGATGCTGTCGAGGTTATTGGTGAAGAAATCCTTGGTGCCGTGGCGTTGCAGCATCAGTTTGTTGACGTGTTCATCCACCACGTTGCTGGGTTGGCCGTCCTTGAGCCGCACGCTGATGCTGTCCAGGTAGCGCTGGCCCAACAGGCGCCCGGCAGCAGTTTCGTACGGCACCCAGACGTTGAGAGACTTGCTCGCAGCGAACAGGTTTTTGTTCTCGGCGGCCACACCGATCACCGTACAAGGCAAGTTGCCGATCAGGATCACTTGCCCCAACGGGTCGACATGTTCGCCGAACAGCCGAAGCCGGGTTTTGTGATCGATCACCGCCACCTGTGCCTGGCGCCGGGCGTCGCTTTCACTGAACGGGATACCGGCCTCCATCTTGATACCACGTACCTGAAAGTACAGGTCGCCGACACCATTGACCTGCGCATCCAGATCGATATTGCGATAACGCAGCAGCAGGTTTCGGCCGACCACCGGCGTGGCGCTGTCGACGTAATACAGCTGATTGAGGGCGGCAACGTCAGCGGGCACCAGAGTTTCAATGGCCGTCGAGCGGCTGTCGCCAAAACTGGTGCCGGAATAGATATCGATGGTGTTACTGCCGATCGCCTGAATGTCCTTCAACACGTAACGTTTGGCACCCTCGCCGATAGCCGAGATCGACACCACCGACGTAATGCCGATTACGATGCCAAGCATGGTCAGCAAGGTGCGCATGCGGTGCGAAACCAGCGCGACCCAGGCCATGCTGAACGCTTCCTTGAACAAACCGAGGCTGGCGACCAGGCGTCGTCCAGCGGTGGATTTGGCAGGGACCGCTTCGTCGCCTGACAGCTGCGCCGTGGCGCGCTCGTTGCGTCGGTCGCTGAGGATCTCGCCGTCACTGACCTCGATGATGCGTTCGGCGTTGGCCGCGACTTTCGGGTCGTGGGTCACCAGGATCACCGTATGCCCGGCAGCGTGCAATTCCAGCAGAATGCGCATGACCTCCTTGCCGCTGGTGGTATCGAGGGCACCCGTAGGCTCATCGGCAAGGATCACATCACCGCCGTTCATCAACGCCCGAGCGATACTCACCCGCTGCTGCTGCCCGCCGGACAGCTGACTCGGTCGGTGGCTCAGGTGCCCTTGCAGACCCAATCGCGCCAACAATTCCCGAGCGCGGGCATGACGTTGCAGCTCCGGGATGCCCGCGTAGATCGCGGGCATCTCGACGTTATGCATGGCACTCAGGTGCGGCAGCAGGTGATAGCGCTGGAAGATGAAGCCGAAGTAGTCGCGACGCAATGCCGCCAGGGCCTCGTTATCGAGGTCACGGGTTTCCTGGCCGTTGATCCTGTAACTGCCGGCGGTGGCGTAATCGAGGCAGCCGAGAATGTTCATCAACGTCGATTTACCGGAGCCGGAGGCGCCAATGATCGCGACCATCTCTCCGGCATGGATCGTCAGGCTGATGTCCTTCAACGCGAGAAACTCACGGTCGCCGGCGGTAAAGCTGCGGGTAATCCCGCTCAGTTGCAGCAAGGGCTCGTTCATCGTCAAGACCCCGCCACGGTCGACACCGGATCACCGATCACCACGCGGTCGCCCTCGGCCAGACCATCATTGACCTGCACCTTGACGTTGTTGTTGATCCCGGTTTGCACATTGCGCGCCTGTGCCTGGCCCTTGGCGTCCAGCACGCGCACCGGAAAACTGCCGTCACTGTTGCGCGGCCCCAGCGCTGCCACCGGAATGGTCAACACGGATTTGGCAGTATCCAGCACCACCCGCACCTGCGCGGTCATCGAGATGCGCAAGCGATGATCCGGGTTGGGCACCTCGAACAGTGCGTTATAGAACACCGCCGTGTTCTGTTTTGGCGTGCCGGCGGGCGGCGTTTCGAGAAAGTTCTGCGGTGCCGGTTCAGTGCCGCGCAGCTTGCCGTAATAGCGTTTGTCCTCGCCGAGAATGGTGAAATACACCTCCTGCCCCGGCATGATATGAATCACGTCGGCCTCGGAAACCTGCGCCTTGACCGTCATGGTGTCCAGATCCGCCAATTTCAGCAGGATCGGCGCCAACTGGTTAGCGATAACGGTCTGGCCTTCTTGAGTAACGATGCCGACCACGTCGCCATCGATCGGCGCGACGATTCGTGTGTAGGCCAGGTTGACCTTGGCGGTGTCGATCTGGATGTGCGCACTCTTGATCTGCGCGTCCAGTGACATCAGATTGGCCTGCTGCACTTCGTAGTCAGACTGCGCGGTTTCGAAGTCCTGGCGCGAGATCGATGCGTCGTCCTGCAAGTTCTTGTAGCGTTCGTAAATCGCCTTGGTCTGCCTGAGTTGGGCCTGCGTGGCGCGTTTTTGCGCTTGCAGGTTTTCCTCATCGACCTGGGCCTGACGCAGGGTGTTCTGCAACACCAGCGGATCGATTTCTGCCAGCCACTGGCCCTTTTTCACCTTGTCGCCCACCTTGACCTTGAGCGACTTCAACTGGCCGGACACTTGCGCACCGACGTCCACCTGCTTGATACCTTCGAGCAACCCGGTGGCCAGCACCGCATTTTCGATATCACTGCGTTCAACCGTCGCAGTCAGGTACTGCGGCGCCTCGGCCGGCGCCTTTACCGCATAGAACACCAACCCGGCCAGCGCCACCAACGCCAATCCCATACCGACTTTGCGCAACTTCGACTTTTCCATAAATGACCACAAGTCCGTTCAGGATTGAACCCGGCCAGCGGCCGGGCTCTGGTAGATAAACAACATTCAGGACAGCACTTCGTTAACCGGCACCGACAAGCCGTCATGCCACCACGCCGCAAGACTGAAGACGTTGGGCGCCTTGAGAATCGTGAAGTGGTTGCCCGGCCCGTACCACACCGCCAGATCCGTCACTTGGTGCTGCCAGCCTTCGACCATCGCTGCTTGCTCGCGCTGATTGCCCGCCGCGTCCAGCGTCGGGTCGTCGACCAGCGCCAGCCGCACCAGGCCGGTGTAAGCCTGGCGTGGCTGGTAAACCGTGCGCAGCGCAGTGGCAAAGGTGCGCACCGGGCCATGCATCGCCTGTTCGGATGAGCGCGCGGACAGGACGCCGGCACGCACCATGCCTTGGTGCAACAGGCGCATTTGCAAAGCGTCATCGGCCTCGGCAAATGCCTGCGCATCGATACCCAGCGATTTACCGGAAGACAGCTGCAACGCCTCGATCAAGCGCTGTAGCGCAGCAGTGGTCGTGTACGGTTTGCCCACCACACCGTTACCGCCGGGCGCTTCGCTGTCGATCAGGGTCAACGAGGCGACCGTGCGCCCGGCATCCTGCAATTGCGCCGCCATCGCGTGTGCCACCCAACCACCGAACGAATGGCCGATCAGGTGCACCGGACCTTGCGGGTAGAGTTGCTCGATGGCTTGCAAATAAAACCTGGCGGCAGCCTCGACCTGACTGTGCGGCACCGTGGCGCCGTCGAGACCGCGCGGTTGCAGACCGTGAATCGGCCACTCCGGCCCGAGCGCCTCGGTCAGGTGGATAAACCCGGTGACGCTGTCACCCGCGCCGGGTACGCAAAAGATCGGTGCATGCCCGGGGTGGCCAGTCTGCACCGTCAACAACGGCTGATAAGTGACGGGCTCGGGAGCCTTCGCCCCGTCCAGTGCCTGACCGAGCGCTTCTCCCAGGGCGCCGATATGCGGCGCCTTCATCATGCTCTGGTGATCCCCGGGCACGTCGATGCAATGCAGCAAACCCGCAGGCAACTCTTCGGCCCAACCCCGCGTCGGGCTGAGCAGTGACATTTGCGCCGAACGCTCCTGAGCGCGCAGTAAATGCAGGGGTAGCGGAATCGGAGCAATTCGGTAGTGCGCCAGCGCATGCCCGTGGGCCACTTCACGGTCGAGGTAGTGCCAGGCATCCGTCGAAGCGATCGCCGCCAGTTCCGGACGCAACAATTGTTGTTCCCGGCAGCGCTCGAACAGCTCCGCGAACCCCATCGGCTCCAGCTCGGTCTGCAGCAGGGCCAGGCGAGCCAGGGCTTGCTGCCCCTCGGCACCCTGCCCGGCCCAATGCGCCGTGCAGTGCAGCAACAATTGGCGCTTGTGCACATGGGCATCGTTCCAGCGTGCCTTGTCCGGGTCGGCCAGACGCGGCACATAGGTATCGATCAAGCCGAGGAATTCCACCCACTCATCCATGCCGAGCAACTGCAGGGCAATTTCATACGCCAGTACGCCACCGAACGACCAGCCGGCCAGTCGATACGGCCCACTAGGCTGCTGTGCACGGATAATCCCGACCAGCCGCGCCGCGAGGCATTCCATCGTGCGCAGCTGGGGTTGCCCGAGGTCGATGCCCGGCAAGCCATAGATGGGGAACTCACCGGCGATGTGCGTGCCCAGCGCCGGGAAATACACGTCCCGGCCGCTGAATTCATGCACCAGGAACAACGGTGTGCCATGACGGCCGGCACGCACCACGACCAGACCGTTTTGCGGCTCGGCAACACCGTTGCGCGAGCTGAGCAGCGTTGCCGCAGACTCCACAGTCGGATGCTGGAACAGTTCGGCCAAAGTGATCGTCTGGTTGTTCTGTTGCAGCAGGCTGACCAGACGCACCGCCAACAATGAATGCCCGCCCAGTTCAAAGAAGTTGTCGTGGCGGCCGACGCGTTCGACCTGCAACACCTCAGCCCAAAGCCGGGCAAGATTCGCCTCCACGGGATTGGTCGGGGCTTCGTAAACGCGACTGAGCAAGGCTTGCGGTGTCGGCTCCGGCAACGCCTTGCGATCGACCTTGCCATTGTTGTTCAGCGGCAGCGTGTCGAGGCGCACCCAGGCCGCAGGCACCATATATTCCGGCAGGCGTGCTTGCAGCAGCGCACGCAGGGTGGCGCTTTGCAGACTGGCATCATGCGCCGTGTAATAGGCCACCAAGCGCATCGGTTCCTGACCGTCGCGCCGGGCCAGCACCACCGCTTCCCTGACGCCCGGACAGCTCAACAGGCGGTTCTCGATTTCACCCAACTCGATGCGGAAACCGCGGATCTTGACCTGATCGTCGTTGCGCCCGATGCACTCCAGTTGCCCTGGCGCCAACCAGCGCACCAGATCTCCGGTGCGGTACATCATTGCCTCAGGCTTGGCGCTGAACGGATCGCGGAGGAATTTCTCGGCAGTCAGTTCAGGTCGATTCAAGTAACCCAACGCAACGCCCTGCCCGCCGATATACAGCTCACCGATCACACCAAACGGCACCGGTTGCTGATGGGCATCGAGCACATACGCACGGGTGTTGGAAATCGGCCCACCGATCGACACGCTGTCGGCATCGTTCGCAACGGCGCGCACTTCAAAAGTCGTGGCGTAGGTCGTGGTTTCCGTCGGGCCGTAGCAGTGCACCAGACGCAGATCCGGCGCCTGCGCCAGCAGGGCGCGAAACGCCGCCGGATCACCCCGTTCACCGCCGCACAGCAGGATTCGCAGACCTTTGAGTGCCTCGGGAATCAGTTGCACGTACTGGTTGAACAGCGCGGTGGTGACAAACAGGATGGTCGCCCCGCAGCGGCGCAACTCGTGCCCGAACGCCTGCGGGTCGAGCAAGGTGGCTGGGTCGATCACCGCAACCTGAGCACCGTTGAGCAGCGCCCCCCAGACATCCATCGTGCTGGCATCGAATGCCGGGTTAGAAGCGAAGGCCACCCGATCAAGCGGATTGAAATCGGCGTAGCCGTTATTGATCACCAGCCGGGTGATCGCCCGGTGCGGCACCATCACGCCCTTCGGTGTACCGGTTGAGCCGGAGGTGTACATGATGTACGCCAAAGACTCTGCCGACTGCGGCAGTTGCGGGTTGTGCGACGGTTGCCCGTCGAGTGCCAGGGCATCCAGATCAATCCGGCGCACCGGGTCATCGAATACGGCACCGGTCGCCGTCAGCAAGGCCGCCGCCTGACAGTCCTGAACCATGAACGCCTGACGGTCGGCAGGCGCGTTGATGTCCAGCGGCAGGTACGCCGCCGCGCATTTAATGATCGCCAGTTGCGCGATCAACAGATCCAGCGAGCGCGGCAACAGAATCGCCACAGGGTCGCCGGGACTTACGCCCTGAGCCATCAAGTAATGGGCCAGTTGGTTGGCCTTGCGGTTCAACTCGGCGTAACTCAACGCTTGCGCGCCATGCACCGCCGCAACGGCTTCGCCCCGCGCCGCCGCGTGCTGTTCAAACACGCGGTGAACGGTCAGGGTTTGCGGATACTCCCGTTCAGTGGCGTTGAAGTCGACCAGCAATCGCTGGCGTTCCTCGTCATCGACAAGTGGCACGTGTTCCAGCACCGCTTGATCATTGCTGACCATCGCCTGCAGCAACTGCTGGAAGTAACCGACAAACCGCTGCGCCGTTGCTTCATCGAACAGTGCCGTGGCGTACTCCAGCCACCCGCCGATAACGCCCTGCGCGTCGCCCAGGGTCAGCGTCAGGTCGAACTTGGCGAAGTGGCTTGGCTCCGCGACGGCCTCCAGCGTGAGCTCACCCAAGGCCAGCGCCGGGCCATCGCTGTTACGCCAGTTGAGCATGGTCTGGAACAGCGGGCTGTGCGCCAGACTGCGCACCGGCCGGGTGATTTCCACCACTTGTTCGAACGGCAGATCCTGATGCGCCTGGGCTTGCAGCGTCAGCGCCTTGACCCGCGACAGCAACGCTTCGACGCTCAGCGCTCCCGAGGTATCGATGCGCAATGCGAGGGTGTTGACGAACAGGCCGATCAAACCTTCGATTTCGGCTCGCGTGCGGTTGGCCACCGGTGAGCCAATCACCACATCAGCCTGCCCGGACAAGCGACTGAGGACCATCGCCCAGGCACTCATCACCGTCATGTACAAGGTCACGCCATGACGCTGACTCAAGGCTTTGAGCGCAGCGCTCAAGCGCTCGTCCAGGCGCACCTCGACGCTGCTGCCGGCATAGTCCTGTTGCGCCGGGCGCGGTCGGTCGGTGGGCAGCGTGAGCACGGCCGGCGCGTCGGCCAGCGTGCGTTGCCAGTATTCACTCTGACGCTGCAATACGTCGCCGCTCAACCAGCGGCGTTGCCACAGCGCGTAGTCGGTGTACTGCAACGCCAGCGGCGGCAACGGATCGTCCTCGCCATGCCTGAACGCCTGATACAGCGCCATCAGTTCGCGGGTCAGCACGCCCATCGACCAGCCGTCCGAGATGATGTGGTGCAAGGTAATCAACAACACATGGTGATCGTCCGCCAACCGCACCAGCCGTCCGCGAATCAATGGATCGCCCTCCAGATCGAACGGCCCCGATGCCTCGCCCTGAATCAGCGCGAGCAAAGCCTCGTCAGCCGCCGGGTGCAGACGCAAATCCTCGACGCGCAACAGCAAACCGCTGTCGACCGGCGTAATCAGCACCTGTGCGTCGCCGTTGAACGGGGCAAAACGACTGCGCAGGGTCTCGTGGCGCGCGACGATGCGGGCCAGCGCCCGTTGCAGTGCATCGTCGTCAAGCACGCCTCGCAAGCGCAGGCCGATCGGGATGTTGTACGCCGTGTTGGCACCTTCCATCTGCGCCAGAAACCAGAATCGCTGCTGGGAAAATGACAGCGGCAGCGCCCCTTCGCGCGGCACGGCCAGAATCGGCGGCTGCGTACAGCGCCCGGCCTGGGTCAACACTTGCGCCACCGCCGCCAGTTCGGCATTGGCGAACAACTCGCCCAGCGCAAGCTCGACGCCCAGGCGCTGTCGTACTTGCGCAACCATGCGCATGGCCAGCAACGAATGGCCTCCAGACTCGAAAAAGTGATCTCGACGCCCGATCCGTTCAACCTGCAACACCTCGGCCCAGATCTGCGCCAACGTGGTTTCCACTTCACCCTGCGGCGCCTCGTATGCCCGAGTGAACAGCGCCGAGCGCTCAGGTTTGGGCAAGGCCTTGCGGTCGAGTTTGCCGTTGGCGGTCAGCGGCAGCGCATCAAGTTTCACGAAGGCTGACGGCACCATGTACTCGGGCAACTGGGTCAGAAGCTGCGCGCGCAGTTCAGCCACGGCCAATGGCTGGACCTGCGCCTGTTCGGTGAAATACGCCACCAGTCGTGGCTGCCCCGGTTCATCCTCGCGAGCCAGCAACACCGCCTCCTGAATGCCGGGGAGCTGGTTGAGGCGGTTCTCGATTTCCCCCAACTCGATGCGCACGCCACGGATCTTCACTTGATCATCGTTGCGCCCCAGGTATTCGAGGGTGCCGTCGACCCGCCAGCGTGCCAGGTCGCCAGTTCGGTACATCCGCGCTTGAGGTACGCGGCTGAATGGATCGCGCAGGAAGCGTTCGGCGCTCAGGTCCGGCCGATTCAGATAGCCGCGGGCAACACCGCTGCCGCCGACATACAACTCTCCCGTCACGCCAATCGGCACCGGACGCTGTTGATCATCGAGCAGATACACCGTCGCATTGCTCACCGGTTTACCGATGTGCAACCCATCGCCCGCCTCGATGCGCCCGGACGTTGCCACCACGGTGGTCTCGGTCGGGCCGTAGTTGTTGATCACGTCGAAGTGCTGATTGCGCGAAAACTGCCGCAACCGGTCGCCACCGACCAGCAGCGTGCGCAGGGTCGGATGTTCCAGGTTCTGGCTGAAGGCGTACTCGGCCACCGGCGTCGGCAGAAAACTCACGTCCAACGGTTGCGCACGCCACCAGTCGAGCAAGGCATCAATGTCTTCACTGCCCTCGTGAGCCGGGGCGATATGCAAGGTCGCGCCTGCACACAGCGCCGGCCAGATTTCCCATGCCATGGCATCGAAACCAAACCCGGCCAGACTTGAGGTGTGGCGACCGGCGCATAAATCGAAGGCCGCACAGTGCCAGTCAACCAGATTGCACAGCGTGTGGTGCTCGACCATCACCCCTTTGGGCAGGCCAGTGGAGCCAGAGGTGTAGATCACGTAGGCCAGATGCGAGGGATTCAGGCCGGGCACCTGGGGATTGTGGGTAGTGCCCAGCGGCCAGGTGCACGGGTCAAGATCGATCACCGGCACGTCCAGAACGGGCAGGCGCTGCGCAAGATCACTGGATGTCAGCACAGCCACCGGCGCACTGTCGCTGAGCAGGTAGCTCAAGCGCTCGGCGGGGTGCGCCGGGTCCACCGGTACGTAAGCGGCCCCGGCCTTGAGAATCGCCAGCAGTCCGACCAGGGTTTGCAGGCCGCGTCGGGCGACAATCGCCACCCGATCGTCGGGTTTCACGCCCAGCCCGATCAGATAGTGGGCCAGTGCGTTGGCCTTATGGTTCAACTCGGCGAACGTCAATGGCTCACCCAGATACACCGCCGCCAACGCGTCGGGCCGGGCGACAACCTGAGCCTCAAAACGATGATGAAGGGGCTGCGCCGGCGGGTATTCGACGTGAGTGGCGTTGAACCCCGACACAACCTGCTCGCGCTCGGCCGGCGGCAACACCGGCAATTGATTCGACGGGGTGTCTGATGCGCGCTCCAGGGCCAGCAGCAGATTTTCCACCGCGCACAGCATGTAGGTGCAGATTCGGTGGGAGTCGACCTCGGTGCTGGCGAGCAACGTCAGGCTGAAGCGGTCAGCAAAATCGTCGATGCTCAGGGTCAGTGGGTAGTTGGTACGTTCTTCCGAACGCAAGACGCTGATGCCCTCCCAGGCTGCGAGCGCCTCGGCGCTGGCATTGGCACTCGACGCGCTGTGCCGGTAATTGAGCAGCGTGCTGAACAACGGCGAAGACGCCACCACGCCACTGCAACGCTGGGCCAGCGCCAGCGGCGCGTGTTCGTGGCGCATCAGGGTGGTCAGGCGCGCATGGGTGGCCTTCACTGCCTCGCCCGCCGCTTGCGCCCCTGCATCGACCCGCAACGGCAACGTGTTGATGAAAATCCCCAAGGCGCGGTCGGTGGATTCAGCGCCTTGCATCCGCCCCATCAGCACGGTGCCAAACACCACATTCGATTTACCGGTCAGCGCGCTCAAGACCTGCGCCCAACCGAGATGAAACAGGCTCGCGACACTCACCCCCAGCAACCGTGCCTGTGCCCGCAAACGCTGACCGAGTAGCGGATCAAGCGCCAGACTGAGCTCCTCGATATCGCTGCCGTCACCGTGGACGCCTTGCAAACCAAACGGCAATGTCGGCTCGTCAATGTCACCGAGCATGTCGCGGAAAAAGGCTTCATGTTCCTGCTCGCTGATCCCCAATCGAGCGTGTGCCACGTAGTTGCGAAACGGCACGGGCGGCCCCAATCGAGCAGCGAATCCGGACAGACAGGCTTGCAGCTCTTCGCTGACCACCGCGAGCGCGGAATGGTCCATCGCCATGTGATGAAACAGCAACATGGCGACGATGCGCTCCTCGCGCGGATCCCACGCGTGGACCAGACGCAACAGCGGCGCACGGGTGACATCGAGGCGAAAATGCCGGGCGTCGAAACGCTTGTGCAACTGCGTCAGCACGTCACCGTCGGCCACTTCCAACGGCACCTCTTCCAGCGGCAGCTCGGCGGTTCTCAAGACCACTTGCAACGGCGTATCCAGGCCCTCCCAGAACACCGCCGTGCGCAAAATGTCGTGACGGTCGATCACGGTCTGCAAGGCCTGGACGAACGCCTGCAAGCGCTCGCGCCCGCTGAACGCAAAATGCGCCTGCATGACGTACGGATCGCCATGGGTGGCACTGACATGGTGGTAGAGGATGCCTTCCTGCAACGGTGTCAGCGGATAGATGTCCTGCACATTGGCGGCGCCACCGGGGACGGTGTCGACCAATTGATCGAGACGGTCCTGACTCAACTCGGCGAGCGTCAGCATCGCCGACGTGATTCGCGTGGTGCTTGGGACGATGCCATTGACCGGCACCTCGACTTGCCCCGCTCTCGCTGCCGAGTACGTCCCGGCCTTGATCAATTCGATCAGCGCCGGCTTGTGCTCGCGCAGCAACGCCAGCAGGGCCGGCTCGCTCAACGCCTGTTTGTTGCCGTTGACCCGTAACTGGTCATCGGTGACCGCCAACTGGATGTCTTTTTCCTTCAACGTCACCAACAGTTCGTTCACGTTCACAGGACGATCTCCATTCTTTCCGTGATTGCCGCGTAACCGGCCAGGGTCGGGTGTTCAAACAACGCCCTGACATCCGCTTCAATGCCTTCCTGTTGCAGACGTCCGACCAGACTCACCGCCAGCAACGAATGCCCACCCAACTCGAAGAAATGGTCGTGACGCCCTACCCGCTCGACGTTGAGCAACTCGCACCACAGCCGCGCCAGGATGATTTCCAACTCACCGACCGGCGCTTCGTATTCGTGGCTGCTCACCGAGTGCTGATTCGCTACAGGCAACGCCTTGCGATCGAGTTTGCCGTTGGGGCTGAGCGGCAAGCGGTCGAGATGGACGAAAATCGCCGGGACCATGTAGTCCGGCAGATGCTGCAGCAACGCCCCACGCAGAATGTCGACGTCCAGCCGTGCGCCCGTGTAATAGGCCACCAGGCGTTTGTCCCCTGGAACATCTTCGCGGGCAACCACGACCGCTTCCTGCACGCCACCGATCTGTGTCAGGCCTGCCTGAATCTCGCCAAGCTCGATGCGCAGCCCACGGATTTTCACCTGGTCGTCGTTGCGCCCCAGATACTCGATATTGCCGTCGGCACGGTAGCGGGCAATGTCGCCGGTGCGGTACATCCGCGCGTGCGTCTGATCACTGAACGGATCGTTGAGGAACCGTTCGGCGCTCAGCTCGGCACGGTTCAAATACCCCCGCGCCACTTGCACACCGCCGATGTACAACTCGCCGACCACGCCTTGCGGCACCGGTTGTTGCCACGCATCGAGGATGTACATCCGGGTATTGGCGATCGGTTTGCCGATTGGCGTGTTGTCTGGAATGTCTTCGCAAGATCCGGTGCAATGCCAGGCCGTGACATCCACCGCCGCTTCGGTCGGGCCGTATAGGTTGTGCAGTTCGCTGGCCGGCAATTGTTGTTTGAAACGCCGCACCAGACTGCCGGGCAATGCTTCGCCGCTGCACATGACCTGACGCAGCCCTGCGCAACGCTCGGTCTGGCCGTGGGCGAGAAACACATCGAGCATCGATGGCACGAAATGCACGGTGGTGATGTTCTCGCTTTCGATCACTTCACTCAGGTAGGCCGGCTCCTTGTGTCCGCCGGGACGGGCCAGCACCAGCCGCGCACCGGTCATCAGCGGCCAGAAAAACTCCCAGACCGACACGTCGAAGCTGAACGGCGTTTTTTGCAGCACCGCGTCCGCCGGTGTCAGCGCGTAGGCGTCCTGCATCCACAGCAGGCGGTTCACCACTGCCGAGTGCTCGTTGGCCACCCCTTTGGGCTGGCCGGTAGAACCGGAGGTGTAGATCACGTAGGCCAGATGGTTGGGGGTCAGCCCGGCGACTGGCGGATTGTCCGCCGACAAGTCCTGCCAGGTTTCCTGATCCAGATTGATCACCGGCACAGCCACTTCAGCTGCCAACCCGGCCGTAGCGCTCTGCACCAGCAGCACCACGGGAGCGCTGTCGGCGAGCATGTAAGCGATGCGTTCCGGCGGATAATCCGGATCGAGTGGCACATAACCACCGCCAGCCTTGAGAATCGCCAGCAAGCCAATGACCATTTGCACACTGCGCTCGACGCCGATCGCCACCCGTGAATCCGGCTGAACGCCAAGATTGCGCAGGTGATGGGCCAAGCGGTTGGCGCGCTCGTTCAATTGCTCGAAGCTCAAGCGCTGGTCACCGACTTGCACCGCTGGCGCTTGCGGGGTTCGCAGCACTTGCGCCTCGAACATGCCGTGCAGGGTTTGCTCCAGGTTGTAGTCAACCGTGGTGGCGTTAAAGTCGAACAGCAGTCGCTGGCGCTCCTGATCGGGCAGGATCGACAGGCGATTGAGCGGTTTTTGCGGCGTCTGCTCCAGTGCCTCGACCAGCACGATCAACGCCGTTTGCACGTAAGCACAGATCCGTTGCGAGCCGACCTCTGCCGAGGTAATCGCAGTGATTCTGAAACCCGCGCCCAAATCGTCGACATTGAGGCTCAGCGGATAGTTGGTGCGTTCTTCGCCGGCCAGCGTCTCGATGCCCTGCCAGGCCGGGTGCGCTTGCGTTTGGGTTGCACTGCTGTGCCGATAGTTGAGCATCGCGCTGAACAGCGGCGCCGGCGCAGCGACACCGCTACAACGCTGGGCCAGAGCCAGCGAAGCGTGCTCGTGTCCAAGCAGTCCGGTGAGTCGCGCATGCGTCGCCTTGAGCGCGACACGCACCGGTTGGTCGCCGACATCCACGCGCAGTGGCAAGGTGTTGATGAACATCCCCAGCCCGCGATCGGCCCCCGCCCCACCCTGCATCCGCCCCATCAGCACGGTGCCGAAGACCACGCGTTCCTGCCCGGAGGTGGCCGCCAGTACCTGCGCCCAAGCCAGGTGAAACAGGCTGGCGACGCTGATGCCCCCTTGTCGCGCCTGACTGCGCAAGCGTTGCGCCAATGCCTCGGGCAAAGCCTGAACGGTTTCCTCAAAAGCGCTGGCCGAGCCGTTCACCTCACTTAAACCGAACGGCAAAGTTGGCTCATCGATGTCGCCGAGCATGTCGCGGAAAAACGCCTCGTGCTCCTGTTCACTGATGCCCAATCGGGCCTGTGCCACGTAGTTGCGATACGGCACCGCCGCCGGTAACGGCTCGGTCAGCCCCAGCAGACTCGCCTGCATCTCGTGACGCACCACTTCCAGCGCGGTGTGATCCAGGGCGATGTGATGGAACAACAACAGCCCCGCCACGCAGTCATTGGCCGGATCGCGGGCATACAGCAGCCGAATCAACGGCGCCTGACTGAGATCCAGGCGCTGTTCCAGCAGTTGCTCGATCGCAACCTCCTGCACCGGTAACTCGGCATGACGCCACACCACCTGAAGCGGCGCGGCCAAGCCCTGCCAGACGATGGCCGTACGCAAAATATCGTGGCGCTGCATGATGTGCCGCAGCGCGTTGGCGAAGGCCTCGACGCGCTCAACGCTGGCGAATGCCATTCGCGATTGCAGCACGTACGGGTCGCGTTCGGCGGCAGTGATGTGGTGGTAAAGAATGCCTTCCTGCAACGGCGCCAGCGGGTAAATATCCTGCACGTTGGCCGCGCCACCCGGCACAGTGGCGACGACCCGCTCGATACTGGCCTGATCCAGATCGGTCAGGGTCAGCATGTCCGGGGTGATACGCGTGCAATCGGCTGGAATGCGATTGGCCGGTACGTCGATTTCGCGACCACTGCCCACCGCAGCAGCCAACGCCGCGAGGGTCGGCTGGTGGAACAGCACGCGCACATCGCTGCTCAGGCCGATCTGGCGCATGCGTTCGATCACACTCACTGCCAGCAACGAATGCCCACCGAGTTCAAAGAAGTTGTCGTGGCGGCCAACCTGTTCGACTTTCAAGACCTCGGCCCAGATCCGCGCCAGCGCGGTTTCGACCGGGCCTTTCGGCGCTTCATAGGCGCGGCTGAGCCATGCACTTTGGTCCGGTTCGGGCAGAGCCTTGCGGTCGAGTTTGCCGTTGGCGGTCAGCGGCAAAGCGTCCATTCGCACGTAGGCCGCCGGCACCAAGGCTTGTGGCAAGCGGTTTTGCAGATACTTGCGCAAGTCCTCGATAGCGACTGACGTGCGCTCGGTAAACCAGGCCAGCAATTGCCCGTCGCGCACCAGCGTTACCGCTTCCTGCACCGCTGGATGGCTGGCGAGCGCCGCATCGATTTCGCCCGGCTCGATCCGTACACCGCGCAGTTTGACCTGATCGTCGTTGCGGCCCAGATATTCGATATTGCCGTCGGCCACCCAGCGCACCAGGTCTCCGGTGCGGTACATACGCGCACCTTGGGGGCCGAACGGGTCGTTGATGAACCGCTCGGCAGTCAAATCGTCACGGTTCAGATAACCCCGCGCGACGCCCGCACCACCGACGTACAACTCACCCGCGACGCCAACTGGCACCGGACGCTGTTGCGCATCGAGTACATAGGCCCTGGCATTGGCAATCGGCCGCCCGATGTGCAGAACCTGCCCGCATTCGATCCGCCCCGATGTCGCCACCACCGTGGCCTCGGTCGGGCCGTAGTTATTGATCACGTCGAAGGTCTGAGCACGCGGGAACTGCCGCAGCTTGTCGCCGCCAATCAACAGCGTGCGCAAGGTCGGGTGGCCCAGCTCGCGACTGAACGCATATTCGGCCACCGGTGTCGGCAAGAAACTCACCTGCAACGGCTGCGCCCGCCACCAGTCGAGCAGTTCATCAAGGTGTTCATTGCCAATGGATTCGGGCGGCAGGTGCAAGGTCGCGCCGACACACAGTGCCGGCCAAACCTCCCACGCCATCGCATCAAAACCGAAGCCGGCGACACTCGCAGTGTGGCTGCCGGCATGCAGGTCGAAGGCTTGAGCGTGCCAGTGCACGAGGTTTTCCAGGGTCCGGTGTTCGACCATCACGCCTTTGGGCTGGCCGGTGGAGCCGGAGGTGTAGATCACGTAGGCGAGGTTGTGCGTGGTCAAGCCGTTGACCCGGGGATTGTCCGCCGACAAATCCTGCCAGTAGTCTTCGCCAAGATCGATCACGGGCACCGTCACCTCACCCGGCAACCGCGTGTCCAGTACCAGCACCGCCAATGGCGCACTGTCGCTCAGCAGGTAAGTAATGCGCTCCGCCGGATAAGCCGGGTCGATAGGCACATAGGCAGCGCCGGCCTTGAGAATGGCCAACAACCCGACCAGCATCTGTGGGCCGCGCTTGAGACAGATCGCCACTCGCGTATCCGGCCCCACACCCATCCCGACAAGGTAGTGCGCCAGGCGATTGGCCTGTTGGTTGAGTTGCAAGAAGCTCAATCGCTGCTCACCCGCCTGCACAGCCAACGCATGGGGTGTGCGCAGAACCTGCGCTTCGAACAATCCGTGAACGGTCTGACTGACAGGGTAATCGGCGCTACTGGCGTTGAAGTCGTGCAGCACTCGCTCACGCTCAAGCGCTGGCAGGACTGAAAGGCGATTCAGTGGCTGTTCGGGGTTGTGTTCCAGCGCCGTCACCAGCGCCGCGATGGCGGTATGCATCAGATCGCAAACCCGCTGCGCGCCGACGTGGCTCGGGGTCAGAACCGCCAGGTTGAAGCCCTCGCCCAAGTCATTGACGCTGAGGGTCAGTGGATAATTGGTGCGCCCGTCATGGGCGAGGAATTCGATGCCTTGCCAGGCCTGTGCCGCCGCTGATCGCTCGGCGCTGTGTCGATAGTTGAGTACCGAACTGAACAGCGGCAACGGCGCCGCCACACCACTGCAACGTTGCGCCAGGGCGAGGGACGCGTGCTCATGCCCCAGCAGCGCGGCCAGTCGCTTGTGCAAACTCAGAACCGCGTCGCCGACACTGCGGTCATCAATGTCCATGCGCAACGGCAAGGTATTGATGAACACCCCAAGCGCCCGGTCAGCGCCTTCGCCTCCTTGCATCCGGCCCAGCAATACGGTGCCGAACACGACGTGTTGCTGAGCCGCTGTCGCCGCCAGTACGTGCGCCCAGGCCAGATGGAACAGGCTGGCCGCACTGACACCGAACAACCGGGCCTGAACGCGCAAGCGCTGGCTCAGCCCGGCCGGCAGCGCCAGCAAATGCTCCTCGATATCGCAGCCATCACCCTGTACGTCGCGCAAGCCGAACGGCAGGGTCGGCTCGTCGATATCGCCGAGCATCTCGCGGAAGAAGGTTTCGTGTTCCTGCTCGCTGACGCCATGGCGAGCCTGGGCCACGTAGTTGCGATACGGCGCCGCTAACGGCAGCGGTTCGGTGCTGCCCAGCAGACTGGCCTGCATCTCGTGGCGCACCACCTCCAGCGCCGTGTGATCGAGGGCGATATGGTGAAACAGCAACATCCCCACCACTCGGTCATGGGCCGGGTCGTGGGCATACACCAGACGCAACAGTGGCGCCTGGCCAAGGTCGAGACGGAAGTGGCGGGCATCGAATCGCCCGTGCAACTGCCCGAGGATGTCACCGCCGGTTGGCTCCAGCGCAACGGCTTGCACGCTCATCGGCGCCTGACGCCAGACCACTTGCTGCGGGTTCGGCAGCCCTTCCCAAACCACGCTGGTGCGCAGGATGTCGTGACGTGCGATCACGCTTTGCAACGCCTCGGCAAAGGCGTGCAAATGCTCGATATCGGCGAATGCCAGACGTGACTGCAACAAGTAGGGATCACCGTCTGCGGCGCTGATGTGGTGATAAAGAATGCCCTCCTGTAACGGTGCGAGCGGGTAAATCTCCTGCACATTGGGCGCACCACCGGGCACGGTGGCGACGATGCGTTCGATGCTGGCCTGATCCAGATCGGTCAGGGTCAGCATGTCAGGGGTGATGCGCGTGTAATTGGCTGGGATGCGATTGGCCGGTACATCGATTTCGCGCCCGCGCCCCACGGCTGCGGCCAGCGCCGCCAGTGTCGGCTGGTTGAACAGCACGCGCACATCGGCGCTCAGGCCGATCTGGCGCATGCGTTCGATCAGGCTCACCGCCAACAGCGAATGGCCACCGAGTTCAAAGAAGTTGTCGTGACGGCCGACTTGATCAACCTTGAGTACAGTCGCCCAGATCTGCGCCAACGCGGTTTCCACCGGGCCTTGCGGTGCTTCATAGGCGCGGCTGAGCCACGCACTTTCATCGGGTTCGGGCAGCGCCTTGCGATCGAGTTTGCCGTTGGCCGTCAACGGCAAAGCGTCCAGACGCACATAGGCTGCAGGGATCAGGGCGTCCGGCAATCGGGCCTGCAAATGGGTAAGCAGTCCGGCAATTTCGACAGATTCGCGTTCGGTGAACCACGCGACCAGCCGCCCGTCACGCACCAGCACCACGACATCCTGCACCGCATTGTGAGCACTGAGTGCGGCTTCGATTTCACCGAGTTCGACACGCACGCCGCGCAGTTTGACCTGATCGTCATTGCGGCCCAGGTATTCGATGTTGCCGTCGGCCAGCCAGCGTGCCTGGTCGCCGGTACGGTACATCCGGGCGTTCGGCTCGTCACTGAATGGGTCGTCAAGGAACTGTTCGGCAGTCAATTGCGCGCGATTCAGATAACCCCGTGCGACACCGGCGCCGCCGACATACAGTTCACCTTGCACACCCACCGGCACCGGCTGCTGCTGGCTGTCCAGCAGGTAGACTCGGGCATTGGCAATCGGCCGCCCGATATGCAGCACCTGCCCGCATTCGATCCGCCCCGACGTCGCCACCACCGTGGCCTCGGTCGGGCCGTAGTTATTGATCACGTCGAAGGTCTGAGCACGCGGGAACTGCCGCAGCTTGTCCCCGCCGATCAACAGCGTGCGCAAGGTCGGGTGCCCCAGATGGCGACTGAACGCATAGTCGGCCACCGGCGTCGGCAGGAAACTCACCTGCAATGGCTGCGCACGCCACCAGTCGAGCAGTTCATCAAGGAGTTCATTGCCAATGGATTCGGGCGGCAGGTGCAAGGTCGCGCCGACACACAACGCCGGCCAAACCTCCCACGCCATTGCATCAAAACCGAAGCCGGCGACACTCGCGGTGTGGCTGCCGGCGTGCAGGTCAAAAGCTTCGGCGTGCCAGTGCACGAGGTTTTCCAGAGTACGGTGTTCGACCATCACGCCTTTAGGCTGGCCGGTGGAGCCGGAGGTGTAGATCACATAGGCGAGATGCCCCGGATTCAGCGCCGGCAACTGAGGATTGGTCTGCGGGAAGCGCTGCCAGTCATCACCGTGCAGGTCGATCACCGGCACGCTTGCCGGTAGATCGCGCGTCGAAGGCTGGGCGAGCACCGCCACCGGCTCGCTGTCCTGCAACAGATAAGCGATACGCTCGCGCGGATGCGCCGGATCGACCGGCACATAACCGGCGCCAGCCTTGAGAATCGCCAGCAGCGCCACGAGCATGTCCGGGCCGCGACGCAAACAAACGGCGACACGATCATCCGGTTGCACACCGAGGCCGATCAGGTGGTGCGCCACGCGGTTGGCACGCTGGTTCAGTTCGCGATAGCTCAGGCGCTGCTCACCCTGCACCGCCGCCCATGCATCGGGGCGCGCCGCGACTTGCGCTTCGAACAAACGCTGGATGGGCTGCCCACTCGGGTAGTCACGGCCGGTGATGTTGAAACCCACCAATACCCGTTGACGCTCACTCGGCGACAAGATTGACAGCTGCTGCAGCGGCGCGTCAGGCGTGTATTCGAGCGCCGTTACCAGACCGTGCAACGCCGTTTGCAAGTAATCGCACACCCGCGCGCCATCTACTTGTGGCACCGCCTGCACGCTCAGCCGGAAAGCGTTACCAAGGTCGTCGACGCTGACCACCAGCGGGTAATTGCTGCGTTCGCGAGAGCTGAGAATCTCAATGCCCTGCCACGCCAGCGCCGCCGAATCCGCCGCACTGTGACGATAGTTGAGCAAGGTGCTGAACAGCGGCAGTGCAGCCGATACGCCGCTGCAACGCTGAGCCAGCGCCAACGATGCCTGCTCGTGCCCGAGCAATTGCGCCAGGCATTGATGAGTGGCGCGCACACTGTCCTGCACCGACGCGGCGCCCACGCTGACGCGCAGCGGCAACGTATTGATGAACATGCCCAGCGCCCGGTCGGCGCCCTCGCCGCCCTGCATCCGGCCCAGCAACACGGTGCCGAACACCACATCCTGCTGACCGGAGACTTTCGCCAACACCTGCGCCCACGCCTGATGCACCAGACTCGCAATACTGATGCCGAGCCGACGCGACTGCTCGCGCAGACGCTCGCCGAGGCCGGCATCCAGCGCTGCATGACTGTCGAGAATATCGCGGCCGTCGCCGTGCACGTCCTGCAAACCGAACGCCAGGGTCGGTTCGTCGATATCGCCGAGCATGTCGCGAAAGAACGCCTCATGGACTGCTTCGCTTGCGCCAAGCCGCGCCTGCGCTACGTAATTGCGATATTGCACCGGCGCCGGTACATCGATTGTCCGGCCGTGCATGACGTCGTTCACTTCCGCTACCAGCACCTCCAGTGCCGTGTGGTCGAGCACGATGTGATGCAGCAAAAGTATCCCGATCCATCGGTTATGCGGCTGATCTTCGGTATAGGCAAAGCGCATAAGCGGTGCTTGGTTGAGATTCAGGCGTGCTGTTTTTGTCGCAGTACGCGGATCGAAGCGTGCCTGCATTTGCTCCAGTACATCGCCGTCGAGTTCGTCGGCATCGACCCGTTCCAGCGCCAGCGGTGCCTCGCGCCACACCACCTGTACCGGTTCTTCCAGCCCTTCCCAGACCACACTGGTGCGCAGAATATCGTGACGGCCAATCACCTCATTCAAGGCGCGGACAAAGGTTTTGATCTGCGCCAGACCGTCAAACGCGAATTGCGCCTGCAACACATAGGGATCGCCGGCGCTGGTTGCCAGGTGGTGATAGAGAATCCCCGCCTGCAACGGCGCCAGCCCATAGATGTCCTGCACATTGGCGACGCCGCCGGGCACACTGGCGATGACCCGGTCGATGCCGATCTGATCCAGTGTGGCCAACGGCAGCATGTCGGGGGTGATGTGCGTGCAACCGGGCTCGATCAGATTGCCCGGCACCACGCTGACACTGGCTGTGCTCAAGGTCGCCGCCAGCGCCGCCACGCTCGGCTGGCCGAACAGCACGCGCACGTCGCAATGCATTTCGTGTTGGCGCATACGCTCGATCAGCTTCACCGCCAGCAGCGAATGACCGCCGAGTTCGAAGAAGTTGTCATGCCGGCCGACCTGTTCGACGCCGAGCAGGCTCTGCCAGATTCCAGCGATGAGCGCTTCCACCTCACCCACCGGCGCCTCGAAACCACGCCGGGCGAACGCATCGCTGTCCGGTGGCGGCAAGGCCTTGCGATCAAGTTTGCCGTTGGGGGTCAGCGGATAGGCATCGAGGCGCACGAAGGCGCTCGGCACCATGTACTCGGCCAACGAACCCTGCAGGTGATCGCGCAACTGCGCAGCACTGGGCTCAACGCCCTCGTCAGCCAGCCAGTACGCCACCAGACGTTGCTCGCCGGGGCTGTCTTCACGGGCAATCACCACCGCTTCGCGCACGCCTGCGCAAGCGGCCAGGCGTGCTTCGATCTCGCCGAGTTCGATTCGGAAACCGCGGATTTTCACCTGGTCGTCGTTACGCCCCAGGTATTCAAGACTGCCGTCTGCGGCCCAGCGCGCAAGGTCGCCGGTCTTGTACAAACGCGCCTCGGCATGGCCACTGAACGGGTCGACAATAAAGCGTTCGGTGGTCAGGTCCTGGCGGTTGAGATAACCGCGTGCCACCCCGGCGCCACCGACGTACAACTCACCGATCACCCCGACCGGCACCGGTTCGCGTTGCGCGTCGAGCACATACAGTTGCAGGTCGGGTATGCGCACACCAATCGGGCTTACGCCCATCAACTGCGCGTCAGACGCGACCAGCGGTCGGTAGGTCACGTGCACCGTGGTTTCGGTGATGCCGTACATGTTCACCAACCGCGTCCCCGCATTGCCAACTCGCGCGTACCACGGCTTAAGCAGGCCCGGCTCCAGCGCCTCGCCACCAAAAATCACTTCGCGCAAGGAATGCTGCAACGGGCTGCGTGCCTGTCCGGCGACCATTTGCCGGAACGCGCTCGGCGTCTGGTTAAGCACGGTGACGCCGGTACGGCACAGCAGCGCATAGCAGTCGTCCGGTGAACGGCTGACGGCTTGCGGCACCAGCAGCAACTGCCCACCAAAACTCAGCGCGCCCCAGATTTCCCATACCGAGAAATCGAAGGCGAAAGAGTGGAACAGCGCCCAGATGTCCTGCGGGTTGAATTGAAACCAGTCATGAGTGGCCGAAAACAGTCGCGCGACGTTGCGGTGTTCGACCATCACGCCTTTGGGCAAACCAGTGGATCCGGAGGTGTAGATCACGTACGCCAGGTGCGCCGGGGTCAGTTCCGGGATCTGCGGGTCAGTGGCTAATTCGGCGCGTAAATGAGCGCTGTCGAGATCGACTGTCGGCACGTCGAGATCCGCCACGCGGTCGCGCGTCGCCGCTTGCATCAACACCGCGACCGGCGCGCTGTCCTGCAGCGTGAAAGCAATTCGATCCAGTGGATACGCCGGATCGATCGGCACATAACCGGCGCCAGCCTTCAGTACGCCAAGCAAGCCGATGATCATTTGCGGGCCGCGCTCGACGCAGATGGCGACACGGTCGTCCGCGCGAATGCCCAGCGCCAGCAAGTGATGTGCAACCTGATTGGCGCGACGATTCAGTTCGCCATAGCTCAGGGTTTGTTCACCGAAGATCAACGCAGTGGCGTCCGGCCGGGCCTGCGCATGGGCTTCAAATTGTTGATGGATCAGTGGCGTATCGGGGAACTGTGCCAGCGGCGCGTTAATGCCGTGCAGCAGTTGTTCACGTTCCCTGGCCGGCAAAATATTCAGGCTGTGCAGCGACTTTTGCGGATCGGCTTGCAACGCTTCAACCAAGCCTTCCAGCGCCGTGTGCAAGTAACGGGCAATACGCTCGGCGCCGAGGCTGGCGTCCGCCAGCGCGGTAATGCGCAAATCCTCGCCGAGGTCATCGATGTTGACGGTCAACGGGTAGTTGGTGCGTTCCCGGGCGCCCAGCACCTGAACGCCGGGCGCGATATCAATCACCTCGGCGACTTCTTCGACGGCGCTGTGACGGTAGTTGAGGATTGCGCTGAACAACGGCGTCGGTACTGCCACCGCACTGCAACGCTGGGCCAGCGCCAGCGAGGCCTGCTCATGGGCGAGCAACGCAGTCAGGCGACGATGGGTCTTCAGCACGGCGGCGTGAACACTTTCCGCGCCGACATCCACTCGCAGCGGCAACGTATTGATGAACATCCCCAACGCCTGCTCACCGCCCTCGCCCACCTCCATCCGCCCGAGCAACACGGTGCCGAACACCACCGCCGTACGCCCGGACAATTGGCCCAACACCCGCGCCAGCGCCAGATGCATCAGGCTTGCCACGCTCACGCCCAATTGCCGCGCATGCTTACGCAGTGCTCGGCTCAAGTCGCTGTCGAGCATCAACCAGGTTTCCTCGATGGCCTGCCCGTCGCCTTGAACGTCCTGCAAACCGCAAGGCAGCGTCGGCTCGTCAATGTCCGCAAGCATCTCGCGGAAAAACGCCTCATGCGCCTGTTCACTGGCGCCCATACGCGCCCGCGCCAAGTGGTCGCGGTAAGGCACGGGCGCGGCGACCTGGGCGGTCTGCCCGAGCAAATACGCCTGCGCTTCGCGGCGCACCACGTCCAGTGCGATGTGATCCATGATCAAGTGGTGAAACAGCAAGAGCGCGACCACTCGCCCGTTCGCCGGGTCTTGTGCGAACACCAGCCGCAACAGCGGTGCCTGCTGCACGTCAAGGCGGAAGAACTTCGGGTCATAGCGATCCAGCAACTGCTGCAGCACATCACCGCGGCCCTGCAACACGAGCTCTTCACAGCTCAGCGAAGCCTTGCGTTGAACCACTTGCAGCGGCTCGTCCAGCCGCTCCCAGATGAAAGAAGTACGCAGGATGTCATGGCGTCCGATCATCCATTGCAGCGCTTGGGCGAACGCATCCAGTCGTTCACGATTGTCGAAAGCGAATCGCGCTTGCGACACATACGGATCGCCTGCGGGTGCCGACAGGTGCAGGTACAGCATGCCCTCCTGCAACGGCGCCAACGGGTAAATGTCCTGCAGATTCGCCGCGCCGCCCGGCACCGTGGCGATGATGCGGTCGAGGCTGTCCTGATCCAGCGTCACCAGCGGCAGCATGTCCGGCGTGATCCGGAACGCCGGGCTCAGCCAGTCCCCCCCATGGCTGGCGACCAGTTCCAGCAGTTGCGCCTTGTGCGCAGCGAGGCTGTCCCACAACGCGTCATCCAGCGCGTCGTCACCCAGAATGACCAGGTCTTCATCTTCCTGTTGAAGGCGGATCGCATGGGTCGAAATAACAGCCATCAGTTCGCTGAAATGCATGGAGTAACCTGCTGTAAATACGGGAAAAAGGAGCGCGCAGCAGCCAGTCCGTGCAAGCGGCGCGCAGCCTGGAAAAACTAAAACATCGGGGCTTGGGTGTCTGACATGGGAAGCGGGGACAAGCCGTACGCGATACGAGCAACACAATCTCCCCTGTAGGAGTGAGCCTGCTCGCGATCACGGTGGGTCAGTGACAAACGTATTGACTGACCTGACGCTATCGCGAGCAGGCTCACGCCTACAGGTTTCATGCTTGCTGTCAGAGCCGGCGTTTGCGGTTCAGGTTCGGGATGGTGGTTTGAGCGATTTCCACCTGTTTCGCCTGCCGGGTGGTCTGCGCTGCCAACGCTGCCAATGTCGGCTGACTGAACAGCGTCCGCGCATCGACATGCAGCCCGGCCTGACGCATACGCGCCACCAGACTTACCGCCAGCAAGGAGTGCCCACCCAGCTCGAAGAAGTTGTCGTGACGACTGATCTGATTGACGTTGAGCACCAGCGCCCAGATCTGCGCCACGGTATTTTCAACTTCACCTTCGGGCGCTTCGTAAGGTCGGTTGAGCACCGCCTCCACACCCGGTTCCGGTAAGGCCTTGCGATCAATCTTGTCGTTGGGCGTCAATGGCAGCGCGTCGAGCTGCACAAAAGCCCCGGGCACCATGTACTCCGGCAAACACCCCAGCACATGCGCGCGCAAATCCCCCAGACTTGGTGCGACAACGCCGGCACGCACGGTGTACCAGGCCACCAGACGCTCATCACGCACCATCACCACTGCTTCACGCAACGCCGGATGCTCGATCAGCCGCGCCTCGATTTCCCCCGGTTCCAGGCGCAGACCGCGCAGTTTGACCTGAAAATCGTTGCGACCCAGGAATTGCAGGTTGCCGTCACTGCTGTAACGCACCAGATCGCCGGTACGATAAAGCCGATCATCCTGCACAAACGGACTGTCGATAAAGCGCTCGGCCTGCATCTCGGGCAGTCCCAGATAACCGCGCGCCACGCCGACTCCGCCGATGTGCAACTGACCGCAAACCCCCAGCGGCACCGGTTGATCATGGGCATCGAGAACGTACAGCCGCGTGTTGGCCAGTGCCTTGCCGATTGGCACCACGCTGTCCGGCACCGGCATATGCGGCTCCAGCGTCCAACCGGTGCTGTCGACAGTGCTTTCAGTCGGGCCATAGACGTTATGCAGGCGTACCCACGGCAGGCGCTCGCGCACTTGGCGGGCCAGCGTGGCGCTGAGTTCACCGCCACCGTTGAGTACGTCAGTCAGGCTGGTGCACTCCTCGACATCGTCCTGCTCGATGAAATGCTGGAGCAGCGCCGGTACGAACTTGACCACGGTGACCTGCTGCTCGCGAATCGTCTGCACCACATAGGCTGAATCACGGTTGCCGTCGGGCCGCGCCAATATCAGACGCAGACCGGAACACAGCGGCCAGAAAATTTCCCATACCGAACTGTCAAAACTGAACGGCGCCTTTTGCAACAGCGCGCCGTGTTCGGTTGGCGGACTGATCTGCGAGCCCCAATGCACCATGTTGCAGGCGCTGCGGTGCTCGACCATGACGCCTTTCGGCAGTCCGGTGGAGCCGGAGGTGTAGATCATGTAGGCGAGGTTTGAAGCACTCAGGCCGGGCACTTGCGGATCGTCCTCCGGTTGATCCTGCCAATGGCTGTGGTCGAGATCGATCAGCGCCACCTCGGCTTGGCCAAGCAGATTGCGTGTAGCCTCATGCACCAGCACCGCGACCGGCACACTGTCCTTGAGCATGTAACTCAGGCGCTCCAGCGGATAATCCGGATCCAGTGGCACATACGCCCCGCCCGCTTTGAGAATGCCAAGCAGACCGATCACCAAATCCAGTCCACGCTCAACGCAAATCGCCACTCGCGCATCCGGTTGCACACCGATTTCACGCAGGTGATGGGACAGTCGATTGGCGCGCGTATTGAGCTCGCGATAGGTCAGACGTCCTTGCTCGGATTGCACTGCGATGGCGTCCGGTCTGCGCCTGACCTGCGCCTCAAACAGTGCGTGAAGCGGTTGCTCCAGCGGGCAATCGACTTCAGTAGCGTTGAACTCGATGAGCAAGCGTTGCAGCTCCTGAGTCTGCAAAATCGGCAAGCGGTTGAGCGGTTGTTGCGGCGCCTGCTCCAGAGCGTCCACCAAGCCGCTCAAGGCTGCTTGCACATAACCGCAGATCCGTTGGGCGCCGATCCCTGCCACCGTTCTGGCGGTCAGGCGCAGGTCGCTGCCCAGATCGTCCACACTCAGGGTCAGCGGATAATTGGTGCGCTCCTCATTGGCCAACGTTTCGATACCTTGCCAGGCCTGACGTGCCGGCCCGAGCAGCTCGCTGGGGTCTGTGTGTCGGTAGTTGAGTAACGCACTGAACAGCGGCGATGGCGACGCCACACCACTGCAACGCTGAGCCAGTGCCAGCGAGGCGTGCTCATGCCCCAGCAGCGCGGTCAGCCGTGCATGCGTCGCCTGCATCCCAGCCAGAACACCCGTATCGACATCGATGCGCAGCGGCAAGGTATTGATGAACACGCCAAGCGCCCGGTCAGCGCCCTCGCCGCCTTGCATGCGCCCCATCAGCACGGTGCCGAATACCACTCGCTCCTGGCCTGAAGTCGCCGCCAGCACCCGCGCCCACGCCAGATGAATCAGGCTGGCGATGCTGACGCCGACCTGCCGCGCCTGGCTGCGCAAGCGCTGATACACGCCCTCTTTCAGTGTTTGCTGCGCTTCTTCGATGCCGCGACCATCACCGTGCACCTCTTGCAGACCGAACGGCAAAGTGGGCTCGTCGATATCGCCGAGCATCTCGCGAAAGAACGCCTCGTGCTCTTGCTCGCTGACTCCCAGGCGCACCTGCGCCACATAGTTGCGATACGGCACCGGTGGCGCCAGCGGCTCGACCTGCCCGGACAGGCTGGCCTGCATCTCGCCGCGCATCACCTCAAGCGCAACGTGGTCCATCGCCAAGTGATGGAACAGCAAGATGCCGACTACCCTGCCGAGGGCCGGATCACGGGCATACACCAGGCGAATCAGCGGTGCCTGGCTAACATCGAGGCGATAACGGCGGGCGTCGAAGCGCTCATGCAATTGATCGATGATCGCGCCTTGAGCGGGATCAAGAACGACTTCCTCCACTGGCAGAATCGCCTCGCGCCACACCACTTGCACTGGCGTGGTCAACCCTTCCCAGACCACTGCGGTGCGCAGAATGTCGTGACGGGCCATGACCTGACGCAACGCTTCGGCGAAGGATTCGACCCGCTCGACACTGTCGAATGCCAGCCGCGATTGCAGCAGATATGGATCACCCTGCGCGGCAGTGATGTGGTGGTAGAGAATGCCTTCCTGTAATGGCGCCAGCGGATAGATGTCCTGCACGTTGGCCGCGCCACCCGGCACTGTGGCGACAATGCGGTCGATGGTCGGCTGATCCAGTTGCACCAGCGTCAAAATGTCCGGCGTGAGGTGGGTGCAATCCGCTGCGATAAGGTTTTCCGGCACTTCGACCTCACGCCCCGACCCCACCGAAGCCGCCAGCGCTGCCAATGTCGGCTGACTGAACAGCACACGGACGTCGCTGCTCAGATCGATCTGGCGCATGCGTTCGATCAGGATCACGGCCATCAACGAATGCCCGCCCAGTTCGAAGAAATGATCGTGGCGTCCGACTCGCTCGACTTGCAGCAGTTCGGCCCAGATTTGCGCCAGGGCAGTTTCCACTGCGCCTTGCGGGGCTTCATATTCGCGGCGAATCAACGCCTCCGGCCCCGGCGCCGGCAAGGCCTTGCGGTCGAGCTTGCCGTTGGCGGTCAGCGGCAACGAAGTCAGGCGCACATAGGCGCTCGGCAGCATGGCGCTGGTCAGGCGGGTTTTCAGGTGCGCGTGCAACTGATTGATATCCAGCGGCTGGCGCTCGGTAAACCACGCCAGCAGTTGCCCGTCGCGAACCAGCACCACGGCGTCCTGTACCGCGTCGTGACTGACAAGCGCGGTTTCGATTTCGCCCGGCTCAATTCGCACGCCCCGGATTTTCACTTGATCGTCGTTGCGCCCCAGGTATTCGAGATTGCCGTTGGCACGCCAGCGCGCGAGATCGCCGGTGCGGTACATGCGCGCGCGGGGCGCATGACTGAAAGGATCGTCGAGGAAGCGCTCGGCGGTCAGGTCTGCCCGGTTCAGATAGCCTCGGGCGACTCCGGCGCCGCCGACATACAATTCGCCCGTAATGCCAATCGGCACCGGCCGTTGCTGCTCGTCCAACAAGTACACCCTTGTGTTGCTCACCGGCCTGCCGATATGCACCGCCTGCCCGGACTCGATCCGGCCTGAGGTCGCAACCACCGTGGCTTCGGTCGGCCCGTAGTTGTTGATCACTTCGAAGGATTGCTGCCGATTGAACTGACGCAGGCGATCACCGCCGATCAGCAAGGTGCGCAGTGTCGGGTGATCAAGTTCGCGGCTGAAAACATATTCAGCGATGGGTGTCGGCAGGAAACTCACGTCCAACGGCTGTGCGCGCCACCAGGCGAGCAAGGCATCAATGTCTTCACTGGCGTCGTGGCTGGGTGCCAGATGCAAAGTCGCGCCGGCACACAGCGCCGGCCAGACTTCCCAGGCCATGGCGTCGAAGCCGAACCCGGCGAGGCTTGAGGTGTGCTGACCGGCACGCAGCTCAAAGGCGTCACAGTGCCAATCCACCAGATTGCTCAGCGTGCGGTGCTCGACCATTACGCCTTTTGGCAGGCCAGTGGAGCCGGAGGTGTAAATCACATAGGCGAGATTGGCCGTGGTCAATCCCGGCACTTCGGGGTTGCAAACAATCGCCGACCCACCCTCCAGATCGAGCTCAAGAACCGGCACGTCCAGCACCGGCAGCCGATCGCGCAGAACACTCTGGGTCAATACGACGATCGGTGCGCTGTCGCCAAGCAGATAACTCAAACGCTCGGCAGGATGCTGTGGATCAATCGGTACGTAACCTGCCCCGCTCTTGAGGATGGCCAGCAAACCGACCAAGGTGTCCAGCCCGCGATAAGCGATAATCGCCACGCGCTGATCCGGCCGCACACCGAGGTCGATCAAGCGCTGGGCCAGGGTATTGGCCCGGCCATTGAGTTCCGCAAACGTCAACGATTGCCCCTGATAAACCGCCGCAATTGCGTCCGGTCGCTCAGCCGCTTGCGCTTCGAAGCGCTCATGAATCGTTTGGCCTTGCGGACACTCCAGTCGCGTGTCGTTCCATTGCTGCAGCAGCATCGATTCGGATTCAGTACTCAGGCAAAAATCGCTCACCGAAAGCTCTGGGCACTCCAACCCTTGCTCCAGAATCGACAGTAACCGTGCCGCCAGTGCCTCGATCTCATCGGTCTCGAAAAATGCCTCGTTGTAGACCAGATGCAGCCACACTTTGTCGTTGTGACGGTTGCTGCGCAGGTGAATCGCCAACGGTGTGGCTTCGTGGCGATTGGAAACCTTGACCGTATGCCCCAACGCCGCGCCATAGCGGTAATCATGATCATCCTGTTCGTAGGACACCGACACTTCAAAAAGCTGCGAACGCTCTTCGCGCATCAGGCCGAGTGCGCGATTCATCTCGCTCAGGGCGAAACGCTGGTGGCGGAAATCCTGTTTCAGTTCATCACCAATGGCCCGGACCAATTGTGCGAACGACTGCTCTTGGCCAAAGCGCAGACACACGGGACTGACCTGGGTAAATAACCCGAGCGTCGCTTTGAATCGGGCACCGGAACGGTTGAGAATCGGCAGCCCGACAACCCACTCTTCACGCTGCAAGGTACGGCTGAAATAGACGTGCAGTGCCGCCAGCAACACATGGAATGCCGAGCCGCCTGACTGTCGGGCCGTGTGTTTCATGCGTTCGTGCAGCAGCGAAGGAAAGGCTTGAACGTGTGTCAGGGTCGCGGCTGCTCGTTTGGCAAAACGCTCGCGATAACGTGGCACTAGCAGCGGTTCCGGGACTGTCCGGTACTTGTCGAGCCAGTAGGCACGGTCACGCGTATGACGAACAGAGTGGTGATAACGCGCGTCGTCCTGGATGAACTCAGCGTAGGAAGGCGTCCGCATCTGCGGTTGTTGCCCTTGGGTCAGCGCGCTGTAAATCTCGCCGAGCGCTTTGAGCATCTGACCAAACCCCCAGCCATCGAGGATCAGATGATGGGCCTGGGTGGCGAGCCAGTGACGGTCGTTGTCCAGGCGGATCAGAGAGAAACGGAAAAGCGGCTGTCCATCCAGCTCGTAAGTCTGTTCCATCGCCTGCTGGATCAGAACCTGCGCCGCCGACTGCGGCTCCGGGTGCGCGGAAAAATCAAAAACCGGCATAGACACCGGCAGTGACCGGGCGAACCGTTGCAACGGCAAACCGTCAGCACCGGCGCCCACCAACAGGACTGTTCGCAAGGCATCGTGACTGGCAACCAGAGACTTAAGGGCCGCGTGCATCAAATCTGCATCCAATGGCCCGGTTAGTTCGACATAACCACCAATGTTGTACAGCGGCGAATCTCCACGGCTCAGTTGATCAAGCCAGATATCCCGTTGGGCGGCGGTCAGGGGGAACGTCTCGACAGGCGCGGACAGATCGTCCGCCGCATTGGCAGAAGTAGGCTGCATAAGGTCCATCTCATGTAATTTGTCGCGTATTCAAGCATCGGCCTCCCCACCGACATGACACCTGAAACCCGGACAACCACCCCGCCCGCACACGCCTGACAGCCTCTATTGAGGCGAATCGCGCAGGTATTGTCTAAAAATCCGGAGAGGAAATACTGAAAAGCTTGTAGGAAAAGAACCACATGCCCATACCGCCTTTTACTCAGGCGCTGCCGACCGGAAATCACGACCGCCCCGTTTTCAGGGCCTTTGGCGTGACTGGACAGTCATTCGCGACAACTGTTGTGCCATCAGCCCCGTCAGAACCCCGGCGCCAACAATCATAAATAGTGGCACTTTGTGTCCCTGTTTCCCCCTACAGACGTAGGACAAATGTATAGGTTTAAATCCTGCCCCAGATCATGTTCAAGGAGAAATGACTGGGTGGGCGGCTTTGACGACGGCAGACGATTCAGTGATGGCTCTGAACCAGGGATGAAAAGGATATGAATCTGACCGGCAGTATTCGCAATATGGAAAACCCGCACTTCTACTGGCAACTCGGGGAACTGATTGCAAGCACCGGCGATGATCACTTCGCCACGAACATGTTCCAGTTGGTCGACACGCTGGTGCCGGTCAACCGGGTCGATCTGAGCGAATGGACGCTGGATGAGCGTCAAGCCAGCGTGGTCGAGATCAAGCCGCTGGGCAGTGCCGGTCTACCGCAGACTTTCCCTGCGCGCGATCCGCTGGAGAGCCCGGACAATCATCCGTTGTTGCAGAAAATGATCGAGATGAACGACTCGCTGTTGATTCAACTGAAAGCCTCGCTTCTATCCCGACATCCGCAGCACAGCGTCCATCAATGCAATCTGGTGTCGCGCAGCTCCAACCGCCGCTGTGTCATTTCGTTCTACCGGCCGCATACCCAGCGCGTGTTTTCCCTGCCGGAACTGTCTTTTCTCAAGAGCCTGTCCGACACCCTGCTGCCGCTGATCGAACGCCATGCGCAGATCAGTCGGCAAACCCTGGCCAAACAACCGCGTTTGCCCTTGGCCGATCTGGATCAGGCCCCGCTTGCGCGAGTGTTCGATGAACGATTGGCATTGAGCGGCATCGCCCTGTCAGCGCGCGAGAAAGAAGTCTGCCTGGGCTTGCTGACCGGCGGCACAGTGCCGCAAATGGCCGAAAGGCTGCGGGTCAAGAACAGTTCGATCGAGACCTACCTCAAGCGCGCCACGGCCAAGCTTGGGGTCAGTGGCCGGCATGGTCTTGCCAAATGGATGGCTGGGGCCTGATCCGGCAGTTCTGCTGAAAAACGGGCACGGATACAAGACGTGCCCGCCGTCTTCCGTGCATGAGGCTGTTCGATGTCCACCCTGCGAATTTCCTTGCTCTGCCTGGCAATGCTCGCGGGCGGCTGTTCACTGATTCCCGATTACCAACGCCCAGTCTCACCAAGTGCAGCGCAATACCCGCAAGGTGCGGCCTATCCGGCATCGACCCAGACTGCGGGCAACGAAGACTGGCGCACACTGTTCAATGATCCGGCCCTGCAACAGTTGATCGAGCGCGCGCTGGTCAACAATCGCGATTTGCGCGTGGCGGCCCTCAACGTCGAAGCGTTCCAGGCGCAGTACCGCATCCAGCGCGCCGACCTGTGGCCGGCGGTGTCGGCCAATGCCAGCGAATCGCGCCAGCGCATGCCACCGAGCGTGACCCAAAGCAAAGCGCTGATCAATTCGACCTATTCGGTCAATCTCGGCATCAGCGCCTATGAGCTGGACTTTTTCGGCCGCGTACGCAGCCTCAGCGAGCAGGCGTTGCAGACTTGGCTGTCGACCGAAGAAGCTCGCCGCAGCGCGCAGTTGAGCCTGGTGGCCAACGTCGCCAACGCCTACCTGACCTGGCGCGCCGATCAGGAACTGCTGGCGCTGACCCGTGAGACCCTCGCCGCCGATCTACAGAGCTTGCGCCTGACCACGCGCAACCGTGAGGCTGGTAAATCGTCGGCACTGGAGCAGGCGCAAGCGAAAACCAGCGTCGACACCTCACGGGCCAATCTGGCGCGCTATCAGCGTCAGGTCGCGCAGGACTTGAACAGCCTGACGCTGCTGGTCGGCGCGCCGGTGCCTGAGTCCCTACCGGCGCGGCCGTTGGCCAGTGATCTGGTGCAACAACTGCCGGCGGGGCTACCGTCGGATCTGCTGCAACGGCGGCCGGACATTCTTCAGGCCGAGTACAAACTCAAGGCCGCCAACGCCAATATTGGCGCGGCGCGGGCAGCGTTTTTCCCCAGCGTCAGCCTGACCGCCAATGCCGGCACCTCCAGTCGTGACCTGTCAGGCCTGTTTGGCGCAGGCTCCGGGGCTTGGACGTTTCAGCCGCAGATCAGCCTGCCGATTTTCAATGCCGGCAGCCTGCGCGCGAGCCTGGATTATTCGAAGTTGCAGAAAGACGTGGCGGTCGCCGAATACGAAAAATCGATTCAAACGGCGTTTCAGGAAGTTGCCGACGGACTGGCGGCGCGCACGACTTATCAGCAGCAATTGCAAGCGCAGCGCGATCTGGTGCAAGCCACACAGGACTATTACAACTTGGCGCAACACCGTTATCAGAACGGCGTCGACAGCAGTCTGGTGTTCCTTGATGCCCAGCGTTCACTGTTCAGTTCGCAGCAAGGCTTGATCACTGATCGCCTGGCGCAACTGGTCGCCGAGGTGAATCTGTACACCGCGCTGGGCGGCGGCTGGCGGGCACAGGAGTCGACGGTTCACTAGGTACTCGTCACTTTTTCTTACACCTTTTGTCGCCCTGCGACACCCTGTCAGCCGATCGAAAACCGACTCGCCGGTTCAGTTTGGTATCATGCGCCGCTTTTACGGTTAACCCCTCGCCAGTCCTGCCGACTGACGGGCTGCAAAAGGCGGTATTAGATGACGGCTTTGTTGACTCGCCGCAAGGTACTTGCGGGAATGGGCGTGCTCGGGCTCGGCCTGCTCGCCGGCTGCGACACCCGCGGCCAACTGTCGTACAAGTACGGCAAGGATCTGAGTAACAAGATCATGGGACGCACCTTCAAACTGAAGAACACCGACGGCGAAACCATGACGCTGTCGAGCTTTCGCGGTTTGATGCCGATGGTGTTCTTCGGCTTCACCCAGTGCCCGGCAATCTGCCCCACCACACTGGCCCGCGCGGCCAAAATCAAAAAACTGATGGGCAAGGATGGCGATCGCTTGCAGGTGATCTTCATCAGCCTCGACCCCGAGCGCGACACGCCAGAAATCCTCGACGCCTACATGAAAGCCTTCGACCCTACCTTCGTCGCGCTGTACGGCACGCTTGAGGAAACCAAGGCCACGGCCAAGGAATTCGACGTGTTCTTCGAGAAGGTGCCGGCTGGCGACACCTACACCATCTCGCACACCGCCACCAGTTACGTCTACGACTCGCGCGGCGAGCTGCGCCTGGGACTGTCCACATCGCTTTCGGCAGAAGAATGCACGGAAGATTTGCTTACTGTTATGGAGGTTTGCTGATGCACCCCGTTCTGAACAACATCAAACGCGTCGTGTTCGGTCTGTCCCTGCTGGGCCTGGCTTTTCAGGCGTCGGCACAAACCACCGTCAGCGACGCCTGGGTACGTGCCACCGTGCCGACCCAGTCCGCCAGTGGCGCGTTCATGACCGTCACCGCCGACAGCGACAGCAAGCTGCTCAGCGTCGCGACCCCGGTGGCCAAAGACGTGCAGATCCACGAAATGACCATGAAGAATGACGTCATGAGCATGGGCCCGGTGAAATCGGTCGACCTGCCAGCCGGCAAAACCGTCAACTTTGATCCAAACGGCTACCACGTCATGCTGATGGGCCTGACCGGTCAGTTGAAAGAAGGCGAAACCGTGCCTTTGACCCTGACCGTGGAAAACGCCAAAGGCGAGAAAGAAACCGTTGAAGTGAAGGCCGCCGTGCGTTCGCTGACCAACATGCAAGGTCACGATCACAGCAAAATGCATTGATCTGACTGACTGAAACACCCGCGGGGCGGCCTGATCGTTATCAGGCCGCCCCGTTTTTTTTGCGCGAAGGAAACGTTTACCGCTCGTCGCGTGGGGCCTGTCGAGCGGGTTGACAGAACTCTGGGGCAAGAGGATTATTATTACATCGCATGCGATCTAAACGCATGCGATAACAACTTCAATCATTATGTCTTTGAGGATTAATCCCATGAGCAAAATCGAAAAAGTCCTGGCCACCGGCAAAACCCACACCACCGCTGCCAGCGCCGGCATCACTTCGCGCGGTCACAACGGTAACCTCGACATTCAACTGTCGTCGCCGGGCAGCGCCAAACCGGCCCATGTGTTTGCTAACGCCCTGCCGCACCCAACTGCCGAGCAATTGTTTGCCGGCGCCTGGTCCGCTTGCTACACCGCCGCGGTCGGCCTGGTCGCCAATGACCTGAATGTGGTGCTGCCGGCCGACATGTCCGTGGACATCGAAGTCGACCTCGGCCAGACAGGCCCGGCCTACTTCCTTCAGGCTCGTCTGACCCTGCGCGTACCGGGCATTGCCGACGACATCGCGAAAACTTTGGCGCACACCGCTGACCAGATCTGCCCCTACTCGAAAGCCACTCGCGGCAACATCGATGTGGCGTTGAATGTCATCACCGAATGATTTTAGTCAGCCAAATACATCGCATGCGATATAGGCGCATAGGATAGAGATGCAATCGGTTCGCCCTGCGTTCACGGGCGAACCGATTGGCGTTTCAAACACCAGCAGCACTCCCGATAAAATCGCATCCGACGTATAGTTCGCCCCATACGTTTCAACGGTTCAGCAGACCCACGAGGATGAACATGAAAAACACCCTGGCCCCCACCGATCTCAAACTTAGCGACTTCCTGTGCTTTGCCGTTTATTCGACCAACCTCGCGTTCGGCAAGGCCTACAAACCGATCCTCGAAAAGCTCGGCCTGACTTACACCCAATACATCACCATCGTTGCACTCTGGGAGCAGGACGACCAAACGGTCGGCAGTCTCGGCGAAAAGCTGTTCCTGGAATCCAACACCCTCACCCCGATCCTGAAAAAACTCGAAGCAATGGGTTATCTGCAACGTCAACGCGACCCGGCGGACGAGCGTCAGGTGCGGATCGGCCTGACCCAAAGCGGCAAAGACCTGCGCAACGTGTCCTCGGGCAGCAGCCTGTTCGACGCAACCGGGCTGACCGTGGACGAGTTCACGCAGATGCAGCAATCAATCGTCAAATTGCGCAACAACCTGATCAAGTCGACGAATGCTGAAGGGTGATTGGCCTGTCCAGGTTATTTGTTGCCTGTAATCAATGCGCGATGCAGACGGATTTCAGTTCGGTATAAGCCTCGATCACCGTCCGGCCAAACTCCCGGCCCATTCCCGATTGCTTCACCCCGCCAAACGGCATCGCCGGATCGAGCAGTACGTGGGCATTGACCCACACCGTACCGGCCTCGATGCGCGGCACAAGGTTCATCGCCTTACTCAGATCATTGGTCCACAGACTCGCCGCCAGGCCGTAGGGATTGTCGTTAACCAGTGCAATCATCTCGTCCTCATCATCAAACGCGATGACCGCCAACACCGGCCCGAACACCTCTTCACGCGCCACGCTCATGCTGTGATCGACATCCGCCAGCACTGTCGGCTGCACGTAGAAGCCTTCGCGATCCAGCAACTCGCCGCCGCAGACCACCCGCGCACCTTCGCGCCGCGCCAGTTCGATGTGCTTGAGCACACTTTGTTGCTGCTTGTGCGACACCAACGGATTGATCGCCGCTTCGGCGTCCATGCCCGCACCGATCGGCAACGCCGACACTGCCGCCGCTAGCCCTTCGACAAATGGGTCGTGGATCGAGCGATGCACATAGAAGCGTGAAGCCGCCGCACACACCTGACCGTTATTGAGCAAACCACCGAGGAGCGCGCCCTGAATGGCTTTTTCGAGGTCGGCATCGGCCAGCAGAATCATCGGGTTCTTGCCGCCCAGTTCCAGCGCAAAACGGGTCATGTTGGCCATGCACGCCACTCCAACGGTTTTGCCCACGGCGGTGGAACCGGTGAATGACACTTTGCTCACCAGCGGATGCGCAGTCAGCGCGCCGCCCACTGAAGCACCGCCGCCCGTGACCACATTGAACACACCTGCCGGAATGCCTGCTTCAACGGCCAATTCCGCCAGACGCAGAGCCGTCAGCGGTGTTTCCATTGCCGGTTTGATGATCACCGTGCAACCGGTGGCCAGCGCCGGCATCAACTTCCACGCCGCGATCATCAACGGGAAATTCCACGGCACGATGCCGACCACCACGCCCACGGGTTCGCGTTTAGTAAACGTGGTGAAACGCGTGCCAGGCGGCAACGGAATCGACACGTCAAAGGTCTGCCCTTCGATCTTGGTCGCCCAGCCTGACATGTAGCGCATGAACTCCACCGTGGCGTTCACATCCAGTGCGCGGGCCATGTTGATCGACTTGCCCTGACTCAGGGTTTCCAGTTGCGCCAGCTCTTCGCCGTGCTCTTCGACCAGACGAGTGAAGTTCAGCAGGATGCGCTCGCGATCCGCCGGCCGCAGCCCCGACCAGATGCCGGACTTGAACGCGGCATGGGACGACTGCACGGCGCGCTCGACCAGTTGCGCCGGGGCATCCAGCGTTTCACACAAGGTCTGGCCGCTGGCCGGATTGACCACGGCAATCGTCGGGCCTTCAGCGAATTGCCATTCACCATCGATAAAGCAGCCATGACGACGATCAATGAACGCCGCGACCTGCGGCAGCACTTCAACGTTGCTCATAAAGCCTCCTTGGATTTGAGGAAACACACCACGGCCTGACGGTCGTCTGCCGAAGCCAGGCCCATATAAGGCATGTAGGTCCCGGGCACGTAGGCCTGGGGCTGGGTGATCAGTTCGGCGATGGTTTCGGCTTGCCAGCTGACATCTTTGTTGCGCATCGCCGGGGAATAACTGAAGCCCGCCAGGGAACCGGATTTTCGCCCGATCACGCCGTTGAGGTTCGGCCCCATCATCCCGGTGACGTCTTTTTTTACCGCATGACAGACACCGCATTCAGTGGCAAAGACCTGAGCGCCATGACGGGTGTCGGGCGCGCAATCGGCGGCGATGGCAGCTTGGGCCACTGTCAGGGAAAACAAAGAAGCGAAGGCAAATCTGAGCGGAGTGAACATAGAAGACCAACCCGAAAATTATTGAATACCCACCGTCACCTGTAGGAGTGAGCCTGCTCGCGATGAGGGCGTGTCAGTCGCCATCAATGTTGAATGCCAGACCGCCATCGCGAGCAAGCTCGCTCCCACAGGGATTTGTGTCGATTGTCGGGGCTTGCGACGACACGGGTTTTGCCCTGTCTGCCAGTCGCTTTGGCGCGCCTGCCAATTGCGCCGCACGACACTGGCACAAACACACAAGCACTTGGCAGACACAGCAATTCCCCGATTCTTGCGCAGAGGCAAAATCCACTGGCACCCACTATTCAGGGCACCAGTCAGGGAGTTCCCCTTCAATGCGAACCAACCGGATCACCGTACCGTCAGCGCTGGGCTTGAGCCTGTTGCTGCTCGGCTTGAACAGCGCCCGCGCCGAACTGCCGCCCGACACCATCGGCCAGACCACGCTGGCGTTCCCGCCTGAAGCGCATCGCGCCTATGTGGTCGACGTCGAATTCGAAAACTTCGTGATGGGCCGCGTCACCGTGGTCGACCCCGACCAGAAAAAAATCCTCGGCATGGTGCCCACCGGTTTTGCCGCGCCGTCGGCCCTGAGCCACGACCGCAAAACCCTGTTCAGCGCCGACCTGTTCTATTCGCGCGGCACTCGCGGCACGCGCACCGACGTGCTGACTGCATGGGACACCTCGACCCTGTCGCCGTCCTGGGAAGTGGTGATCCCGAGCAAACGCGCCGAATCCCTGACCCAGCGCTATGGCCTGAAACCGAGCGGCGATGACCGTTTCGTCTACGTCTACAACTTCACCCCGTCGACCTCGGTGACCGTGGTCGACACCCAGGCTCGGGCCGTCAGCAGCGAAATCGCGATTCCCGGTTGCGTGCTCAATTACCCGGTGGGCAATCGTCGCTTCGCTTCGTTGTGCGGCGACGGCAGCCTGCAAGTCGTCACGCTCAACGATCAAGGCCAGGAAAACGCGCGCAGCCGCACGCCGTTCTTCGACCCGAATGCCGAGAAGCTCAACGAACGCGCGGTGAACGTCGGCGACACCTACTACTTCGTCACCACCACCGGCACCGTGCGCCCGGTCGACTTTGCTGGCGATGCGCCGAAGCTCCTGCCGTCGTGGTCGCTGGTCAACGACGCCGAGAAGAAAACCGGTTGGGCACCCGGTGGCTGGCAACTGATGGCGGTCGCGCCAAAGCTCGATCGCTTGTACGTGCTGATGCACGACGCCCACGAAGCGATGAAGTGGGAAGACCCGAGCACGTTGATCTGGGCCTTCGATCTCAAGACCGGAAAGAAACTCGCGACCCTCGAAGCGCCGAAACCGGTGTGGAGTCTGCAAGCCACTGGTGATGACAAACCACTGCTGCTTGGCGCCGATATCGAGGGCGGCTTGCAGATCTTCGACCTGAACACCAACACGCTCAGCGCAAGCATGCCGAAAGTCGCCAAAACCGCGACTCAGGTCATGAGCTATTAAGGGGTTGCCGCCATGACGATTGACCCGATTTTCATCCTTGCCAGTGCGCTCGCGGTTGCGGTGCTGCTGGCCAGCGCCGCAACCCACAAGCTACGCGCGCCGGCCCGCTTCGCCCGGCAACTGGCTGACTATCAACTGCTGCCCGAGTCGCTGGTTCGTCCGGTCGGGCGAGTGGTTCCGTTGCTGGAACTTTTGATCGCTTTTGCCCTGCTGGTTCCCCTCAGTCGCGGCCCGGCAGCATGGGTGGCGGCGGCGCTGATCGCCCTATATGCGGCGGCCATCGGCATCAATCTGTGGCGCGGTCGTCGTGACATCGATTGCGGCTGCGCAGGGCCCGATCAGGTGCAACCGCTGCGTCCGGTTTTGCTGCTGCGTAACGCGGTGTTGATTGCCTTGGCGCTACTGGCCAGCGCGACGCCGCTGGTTCGCGACCTGAATCTGTTCGACAGTTTCGTCACTGTCGCGGCCAGTGCCGTGGCGCTGCTGATCTACGCCGCCGCTGATGGCTTGCTGGCCAACTCCCCTCTTCTGCTCAAATTGATTGGTAGGTGATTTATGGAAGGTCTGATGATTTCCAATGTGTTGCTGTGGGTGCTACTGATTGCCCTGGCGTTCGCGGTGATGGGGCTGGTGCGGCAGATTGGCGTGCTGCACGGGCGCATTGCCCCGGCCGGTGCGCTGATGGTCGATAAAGGCGTCGCAGTCAATGAAGCCGCACCGCAAGTCACCGCCGCCGATCGCCACGGGCGCCCGGTCAACTTCGGTTACGCCGGGGAAAAGAACCAGTTGCTGTTCTTCCTCTCGCCGACCTGCCCGATCTGCAAATCGCTGTTGCCGGCGATCAAATCCATCGCTAAACAGCAAGCTGACCGCCTCGACGTGGTGTTCATCAGCGACGGCGACATGGAGGCCCAGCAAGCACTGATCCGCGAACACAAACTCGACGACGTCACCTACGTAGTCGGCCCCGAAGTGGGCATGACCTATCAGATCGGCAAGCTGCCCTACGCCGCGCTGATCGACAAGACCGGCACTTTGCGCGCCAAAGGCCTGGTCAATTCCCGCGAGCATCTGGACAGCCTGTTCGAGGTCGAACACCTGCAAAGCGCGACATTGCAGGACTACCTCAACAGCCAGCCACAGCCGCATCACCACAGCCACGGCCATAGCCACTGAGCGGGGAGAGACTGATGAAAATTCTGGATCTGTTGTTCGAACGCTCGGCCCGCCGAGTGGCCGACACCACGTCGCGACGCAAACTGCTGGCGCGCATGGGTTCGCTGATGGTCGCCGGCGCCGCACTGCCGCTGCTGTTGCCGCTGGATCGCACCAGCAAGGCACTGGCGGCGGACAATCCCAAGGCTGGCGATCCGGGTGATCCGAACAGTTGCGACTACTGGCGCTACTGCTCGATCGACGGCTTTCTGTGCAGTTGCTGCGGCGGTTCGGTGACGTCGTGCCCGCCGGGCACCGAAGCCTCGCAAGTGACCTGGATCGGCACCTGCCGCAACCCGGCGGATGGCAAGGACTACATCATTTCGTACAACGACTGCTGCGGTAAGCAGAGCTGTGCGCAGTGCGCGTGTACACGTAATGACAGTGAAGAACCTGCGTACCGGCCGTTCAACAACAACGACGTGAACTGGTGCCTGGCGGCGAAATCGCACATCTATCACTGCACGGTTTCGATTATTCGGGGTGTAGCTGTCTGACCAGAGCGCAGCAACTTTCCCCTGTGGGAGCGAGCCTGCTCGCGAAAGCGGTGTTTCAGGCGACAGCTCTATTGGATGTGCCGGCGTCTTCGCGAGCAGGCTCGCTCCCACAGGGTGTTGTGTGAATTTTGAAGGAGTTGTCATGCGTCACTTGCTCATTCTTGGTCTGGCGCTGGCGATAGCCGCACCGTCGGTCTACGCCCGCGCCATCCCCAACCCGAACCAACGCCACGCGCCGGGCAACGAGGCGCCGCAAACTCCCATCGCCCAGGCCAATTACAGCGTCGGCGTGAACTACCAACTGCAATGCGCCGGTTGCCATTTGCCCGACGGTACAGGCTCGGCCGCCAACGACACGCCGCGTATGGCCGGTTTTGTCGGCAACTTCCTGAAAGTCCCCGGCGGCCGTGAGTTTCTGGTGCGCGTCCCCGGTATGTCGCAGTCCGCGCTGAACAACGCGCAACTGGCCGACCTGCTCAACTGGCTGCTCCGCGAGGACGGCATGGCCGGTGCCAGTGCGCCGAAGAATTATCCGCCGTACAGCGCCGACGAAGTCGCGCAGTTGCGCCACGAAACCATGCTCAACCTGCCCGGCACGCGAGCACAGCTGATTAAGGAAATGCGCACCCAAGGCATCGCAATCGATGACGGCATGAACGACTGAACCTCAAGCGTGCTGCTTGCGGTACTCCCCCGGCGCAATGCCGAAGCGCGATTTGAACGCCGTGGAGAAATGGCTCGAATCGGTAAAGCCCCACGAGTAACCGAGCACCGACAGCTTCTGCTCGCCCCCCGACTGACGCAGGGATTCGGCGCACAAGTCCAGCCGTCGATTCTTGATGTAACGGGCCACCACCAGGCCCTTCTTCGCGAAGATCCGGTACAGCCCGCGCACCGACATCCCGACTTCCCGCGCCAGCCATTCCGGGCACAGTTCTTCGCAACGAATGTGCTCGTCAATGCACGCCAGGGTTTTCTGGAAGATCCGTTCATGTAGATCGCTGCAGTCTTCGCTTTGGCTGATCGCCGGGCGCAACAGGCTGACAATTGCCTCCAGCGTCGCTTCGCTTTCACTCAAACTAAGGTTCTTCTGGCGGGTGGCATCGAGGATCAAATGATGCGAAAGCATGGCCATCGGGGAGCTCGCCAGGATGCGGTGACCGCACTTGACCTGATTGAAGCGCAGGGTCTTCTCCACCAGATGAGTCGGCAGAATCAGCGACAACTGCCGGGAGTTCTCGTGGTAGGTGAAATCGCTCGGCCGGGAGGCGTCGATCAGGGTGATATCCCCGGCCGACAGCAGGGCTTTGTTGTCGCCCTGGGCCATGCCCGCCGAGCCTTCGAGCTGAAACACGGCAAAGTATTTGCCGCCCTCGCCCGCGGCGATTTCCGCCGGCGTGCGATACAGCCGCGCTTGGCAGGCGTCGACAAAACTGAGCTTGAGCGCACCGCTCTGGTACTCACGAATGCGCCCGGTAAAACCGGCGCCGAGGGTTTGCGCATTGAAGGCGCCGCAGATCTGATTGATCTGATAGATCCACTGATCGAAGCCGTCACGGCGTTGTGCAGTTGAAGGATTCATGTCTGGCCTCACGCAGGCTTGTTTTTATTATCTACGTCAATCCAAGCGTTCATCCTGAACAGTGCGGCTCCCTCGCTGTGGCGATTATTTCAAGCCGCCAAAGCGTCGATAGAAACTCTCGCCGACGTCCGGCAACGGCCCGTCGGCAGTCTCCAGCGCAGTGTTCAGCCACTCTTCGGCCTTGGCGTAGATCAAACGGTAGATGTTGCGGCACAACTGCCGCGCCGCGCGACCTTCCCAGTCGCCGGGGAGCAATTCGTCCGGCAGTTGCGGGTCGCGCAGCAGCAGTTTGCGGTATTCGTGAATAAGCAGGAGACGTGCCATGAAACAGTCTGCCGGCAGCAGGTTTTCCTGCTCGCGAAGCGCTTGCCAGAGCGGTCGGAACAACTGGATAAACTCGCTGTAGTGCGCCGCCAGCTCCTCAATGCTCCAACTCTCGCGCACCTGCGCCCGCAGGGCTTTGGAGGCCAGCACGTCTTGTGCGGTGGTTTCAAAAACGATGGTGTCTTCCAGCGCGCCGAGGTCCTGCAACGTGGCGTTGACGTCCGCGCGATCACTGCGTGGGCACGCCAGCACCGCCGGGGAAATCGCACCAAAACCTTGCCATTCGAGCTCTTCGCGCACCTGCTTGCGCTTGTCCTGGCTCAACTGCGTGAGCATCGCCAGGCACCACGAACCGTCCCACGCCGGCACGGTTGAGCTGTAAACCCGTTTGAAGGCTTTATCGAAACGCCGCCGGCCAGTGCCGGTGAGGCTGTAATAACTGCGCCGGCCGACTTTCTCGGCGGTCAGCCAGCCTTCCTTGGTCAAACGAAAGATTGAGGTACGGATCAGCCGCTCGTTGATGCCGATCGGCTCCAGCAACTGAATCAGACTGCCCAGCCACACCGTCCCGCCGTGGGGTTCGATGGCATCCCCGTACAGCGTGATGATCAAGGAACTGGCGCGGATCGGCGTCTGCTCCTGGAAGCGGGTAATCAGATGGTTCAAAGGTGTCAGGGATGACATGGGCGTACCGGGTTGAAAAAAAGAAAGGAATATACCGAATCGAAACGGGTGGTGTTCATAGTGAACTGTTCTTGGGTCGCAATCCGCTATCGCTGATCCGTGGCCGATCCGGTTCGGGCTCGCTCAACGGCTCGCAGACTCGCATCTGCGTCAGGCAACGCTTGGCCAGTTCCTGATACTCACGCGTGCCGGCCTGCTTCCACGCCACTTCCTGGTCGCTGAGTTCACGCTTGATACTGGCCGGCGCGCCCATCACCAGCGACTGCTCGGGGCATTCGAACCCTGCCTTCACAAACGCCGCTGCCGAGACGAACGACCGTGCTCCGATCCGCGCGTTGTCCATCACTACCGCATTCATACCCACCAGTGCATCGGCGCCGATCCGGCAACCGTGCAACACCGCGCCGTGGCCGATGTGGCCGTTGCGTTCGACCACGGTGTCGCTGTCGGGAAAGCCGTGCATCACGCAGGTGTCCTGCAGGTTGGCGCCCTCTTCCAGAACGATGCGGCCGAAGTCGCCACGCAAACTCGCCAGCGGCCCGACGTAACAGTGCGGCCCGATGATCACATCGCCGATCAGCACGGCGGACGGATGCACATAGGCGGTTGGGTCGACCACCGGAGTCAGTCCATCAAGGCTGTAACAGGTCATCGCAGGCTCCTTTGCCGGACGTTGTGCAGTGAGATACGCAAAGCGATGCGCAAACAGGCTTGTTTTGTATCACATCGTTTCACGACATAAAAGCTTGAAAAGCGTATCGCTTTATAAAGCCACCGCTTGTCGCCCGTAAACCCTTAATCAATTTAGTATTTATTCTTTATTTATCAATAATTTGATTAATACGAAACGAGCTAAACCAGAAAGTGATAGATCGGACGAAATTCTATTTGAGACACATTAATAGCATTTCATTGTTGCTTTTGCGTATCACGTTAAGTCTATACTTCGGCAAAACCGACGCCCGACGTCGAACCAACAACAAGCCGGCAGCAGCCGAGCGCACACCGTGAGGGCCTTTGCCATGCCTCAAACCCTGGCCGTTGAACAGCTGCAAGCTGTGCGCCTGATCACCCTGCAACGTCCGCAGGCGTTGAATGCCCTCAATACCGAACTGCTCGGCGAACTCGCCGCCGAACTGAGCATCGCTGAAGCCGACCCGCACACCCGCGCCGTAGTCCTGACCGGCAGCCGCAAAGCCTTTGCCGCCGGCGCCGACATCAAGGAAATGGCCGAGCGCGATCTGGTCGGCATCCTCAACGACCCGCGCCAGGCCTCATGGCAAATCATCACCCGCTTCAGCAAACCGCTGATCGCCGCCGTCAACGGCTTCGCCCTCGGCGGCGGCTGCGAGTTGGCAATGCACGCCGACATCCTGATTGCCGGCGAAGACGCGCGTTTCGGCCAGCCGGAAATCAACCTCGGGATCATGCCCGGCGCCGGCGGCACCCAACGTTTGTTGCGTGCGGTCGGCAAGTCACTGGCGATGCAAATGGTCCTCACCGGCGAAGCCATCGACGCCCGCCACGCCCTGCGCGCAGGCCTGGTCAGCGAAATCACCCAACCGGAATTCACCGTCGAACGCGCCCTGCAGATCGCCCACGCCATCGCCACCAAGGCACCGCTGGCCGTGCGTCTGGCCAAGGAAGCGCTGCTCAAGGCGATGGACACCGATCTGGCCAGCGGCCTGCGTTTCGAGCGCCATGCCTTCACGTTGCTGGCCGGTACCGCCGATCGCGATGAAGGCATCCGCGCCTTTCAGGACAAACGAGCGCCGCAGTTTCGCGGCCAGTAACCGAATCGAACGACCTCCCGGAGAACCCTGCCCATGAACTTCGAACACATCCTGTTTTCCATCGAGGCCGGCGTCGCCTTGCTCAGCCTCAACCGGCCCGAGCAGCTAAACAGCTTCAACACCGCCATGCACCTGGAAGTCAAAGAAGCGCTGAAGCAGGTGCGGCAGACCCCTGAAGTGCGCGTGCTACTACTCACCGGCGAAGGTCGCGGCTTCTGTGCCGGGCAAGACCTGAGCGACCGCAATGTGGCGCCGGGCAGTGAGGCGCCGGATCTTGGCGTGTCCATCGAGACCTTCTATAACCCGCTGATTCGCCAGTTGCGTGATCTGCCGATGCCGGTGATTTGCGCAGTCAACGGCGTGGCAGCCGGGGCCGGGGCGAACATTCCGCTGGCCTGCGATCTGGTGCTGGCGGCGCGTTCGGCGAGTTTTATTCAGGCGTTCTGCAAAATCGGTCTGATCCCGGATTCCGGCGGCACCTGGACCTTGCCACGACTGGTCGGCATGGCCCGCGCCAAGGCTTTGGCCCTGCTTGGCAATCGCTTGAGCGCCGAACAAGCCGAGCAATGGGGTTTGATCTATCGCTGCGTTGACGATGCTCAGTTGCGCGACGAAGCCCTGACCCTCGCCCGTCACTTGGCCACGCAACCGACTTACGGTCTGGCGCTGATCAAACGCAGCCTCAATGCCAGCCTCAGCAACACCTTTGACGAACAACTGGAGCTTGAGCGCGATCTGCAACGCCTGGCCGGGCGCAGCGAGGATTACCGCGAAGGCGTCAGCGCATTCATGGACAAACGCACACCTGCGTTCAAGGGTCGCTGAACATGAACGCTCTCAACCGCAACGCACAAATCGCCGTAATCGGTGCCGGCGCAATGGGCGCCGGCATCGCTCAGGTCGCCGCGCAGGCCGGGCATCCAGTGCTGCTGCTGGACAACCGTCCGGGCGCGGCTGCTAAAGCCATTGATGGCATTGACCGACAACTCGGCAAACGCGTCGAGAAAGGCAAACTTGCCCCCACCGAACGAGCAGCAATCATTGCTCGCTTACAAGCCGTAGAGGCCATCGAAGCGCTGGCCGACTGCACGCTGATCATCGAAGCGATTGTCGAAAACCTTGAGGTCAAACACGCACTCTTCGCTCAGTTGGAAAGCCTGTGCGGCGAACACTGCATCCTCGCCAGCAACACCTCTTCGCTGTCGATCACGCGCATCGCCGCCGGCCTGAAACGCCCGGAGCGCTTGCTCGGCCTGCACTTTTTCAACCCCGCGCCCGTGATGCCGCTGGTGGAAATCGTCTCCGGTCTGGCCAGCGATCCCGCGCTCGCCAGCACCTTGTTTGACACGGCAAAAGCCTGGGGCAAACAACCGGTACACACCCGCTCGACGCCGGGTTTTATCGTCAACCGTGTGGCGCGGCCGTTCTACGCCGAAAGCCTGCGCCTGTTGCAGGAAGGCGCCGCCGATTGCGCCACCCTTGATGCCTTGATGCGTGATGCCGGCGGCTTCGCCATGGGCGCGTTCGAACTCACCGACCTGATCGGCCACGATGTGAATTATGCGGTGACCTGTTCGGTGTTCGACGCCTATTACGGCGACACCCGTTTTCAACCGTCGCTGATCCAGCAGGAACTGGTGGATGCCGGACGCTTCGGGCGCAAAAGCGGTCGTGGTTTCTACGACTACAGCGAGGGTGCGCAGCGTCCCGATGCGCAGCACGTCAGCAGCGACGCGGCTGTCGACAACTGCGTGGTGGAAGGCGATTTGGGCGCCCTGAACGACTTGATCCCGCGCCTGAAAACCAACGTCATCCAGCGTGACGGCAGCGGTTTGCTGAGAGTCGGCGACGCCATCCTGGCCCTGAGCGACGGCCGCATGGCCAGCCAACGCGCCAATGAAGACGGCCTGCGCAACCTGATCCTGATCGATCTGGCCTTCGATTACGCCACAGCCAAACGCATCGCCATCAGTTGTTCGGCGGACATCAGCGACAGCGCTCGCGATCAAGGCGTCGCCCTGCTGCAACGCGCCGGCCTGCACGTCAGCCTGCTCAGCGACACACCGGGGCTGGCCGTGTTGCGCACCATCGCCATGCTCGCCAACGAAGCTGCCGACACCGTGCTGCACGACGTCGCCACGGCCGCGGATATCGATCTGGCGATGCGCGCCGGCGTCAATTATCCGCAAGGCCCACTGGCCTGGGCTGACCGAATCGGACTCGCGCAGATCACCCGCGTCCTCGACAACCTGCAAGCCACTTACGGCGAAGAGCGCTACCGGCCATCGCTGCTGTTGCGCCGCAAAGTCGCCGAAGGGAGCACATTCCATGACCAGCCTTGAAGCCATGAGCCTCGCCAGTCGCTGCGCGCAAACGATGCTCGAGCGTGACGCCGCCACTCAGGGCATGGGCATTCGCCTGATCAGCGCCGCCCCCGGCAGTTGCACCCTCGGCATGGGCGTGCGCGCCGACATGATCCAGGGCCACGGCACCTGCCACGGCGGTTTTCTGTTCGCCCTCGCCGACTCGGCGTTCGCCTTTGCCTGCAACAGCTACAACGACGCCACTGTGGCGATCGGTTGCAGCATCGATTACATCGCTCCTGCCCACTTGGGCGACACCCTAACCGCACGCTGCACCGAACAATCGCGCTCGGGCCGCACCGGCAATTACGACGTTCGCATCGAAAACCAGCAGGGCCAGTTGATCGCCCTGTTCCACGGCAAATCCTACAAAGTGCGCGGCACGGTGCTGGCGCAGGAGATTCCCCATGAATGACGCTCTGATCATCGACGCCGTCCGCACCCCGATCGGGCGCTACGCCGGAGCCTTGAGCAGCGTGCGCGCCGACGACCTCGGTGCCGTGCCGCTGCGTGAATTGCTGCGCCGCCACCCGCAAGTGGACTGGAATCAAGTCGACGATGTGATCTACGGCTGCGCCAATCAGGCCGGCGAAGACAACCGCAACGTCGCGCGTATGTCGGCGCTGCTGGCCGGGCTGCCGGTCAGCGTGCCGGGCACCACGCTCAACCGTTTGTGCGGCTCCGGTCTGGATGCCATCGGCACTGCCGCGCGGGCGATTCGCAGCGGTGAAGCCGGATTGATGCTGGTCGGCGGTGTCGAATCGATGTCCCGCGCGCCGTTGGTGATGGGCAAGGCTGACACTGCGTTTTCGCGTTCGGCGGAGCTGTTCGATACCACCATCGGCTGGCGTTTCGTCAATCCCTTGATGAAGAAAGCCTACGGCATCGACTCGATGCCGGAGACCGCCGAGAACGTCGCCGAACAGTTCAACATTTCCCGTGCTGATCAGGACGCCTTCGCCCTGCGTAGCCAACAGCGCGCTTCAGCGGCGCAGGCCAATGGACGTCTGGCCAAAGAGATCGTCGCCGTGGCAATCGCGCAGCGCAAAGGCCCGGCCAAAGTGGTCGAGCACGACGAGCACCCGCGCGGCGACACCACGCTTGAACAACTGCAAAAACTCGGTACGCCATTCCGTGAAGGTGGCAGCGTCACCGCCGGCAACGCGTCCGGGGTCAACGACGGCGCCTGCGCCCTGCTGCTGACCAATGCACAAACCGCCCAGCGCTACGGCTTGAAGGCCCGTGGCCGTGTGGTGGCGATGGCCACCGCCGGGGTCGAACCACGAATCATGGGCATCGGCCCGGTGCCAGCCACGCGCAAAGTGCTGGAACTGGCCAACCTGAGTCTTGCCGATATGGACGTTATCGAGCTCAACGAAGCCTTCGCCGCCCAGGGCTTGGCAGTGCTGCGTGAGCTGGGTCTGGGCGACGACGATCCGCGGGTCAACCCGAACGGCGGCGCCATCGCCCTCGGTCATCCGCTGGGCATGAGTGGCGCACGACTGGTCACCACTGCCCTGCACGAACTGGAAGAACGTCGTGGCCGCTATGCGCTGTGCACCATGTGTATCGGCGTCGGCCAGGGCATTGCGTTGGTGATCGAACGCTTGTCCGACTAAAGAACCGCGATTCCCGAGGTGCCGAGCGGTATCCTTGGGGCATGCACTCAGCGCCCCGCAAGCACGGGGCTGAAACACAAAAATAATTCGAGTGAAGTCATGAACATGCCAATTGCCCAAGCCGTGCTCAACCCTGAACTGGATCCGCTGGAAACCGCCAGCGTCGATCAATTGCGCCAGCATCAACTCGAACGCCTGCGCTGGAGCCTCAACCACGCGTACAACAACGTGCCGCTGTATCGCCAACGCTTCGATTCACTGGGCGTACATCCGGACGACATCCGCTCGCTGGACGATCTGGCGAAGTTTCCGTTCACCACCAAATCCGACCTGCGCGACAACTACCCCTACGGCATGTTCGCCGTGCCAATGCATGACGTCGTGCGCCTGCACGCGTCCAGCGGCACCACCGGCAAACCGACCGTGGTCGGTTACACCCAGAACGACATCGACACCTGGGCCAACATCGTTGCCCGTTCGATCCGCGCTGGTGGCGGTCGACGCGGCGATAAGGTGCATATTTCCTATGGCTACGGCCTGTTCACCGGCGGTCTGGGCGCGCACTACGGTGCCGAGCGTCTGGGCTGCACGGTGATCCCGATGTCCGGCGGCCAGACCGAAAAACAAGTGCAACTGATCAAGGATTTCCAGCCCGATATCATCATGGTCACGCCGTCGTACATGCTCAACATCGCCGACGAGATCGAACGCCAAGGCATCGACCCGCACAAACTGGCCCTGCGCCTGGGTATCTTCGGCGCCGAACCATGGACCGCCGAACTGCGCAGCGCCATCGAAGCACGCCTGGGCATCACCGCCCTCGACATCTACGGCCTCTCGGAAATCATGGGCCCGGGCGTGGCCATGGAATGCGCGGAAACCCGCGACGGCCCGACGATCTGGGAAGACCATTTCTACCCGGAAATCATCGATCCGATTACCGGCGAAGTGTTGCCGGACGGGCAGATGGGCGAACTGGTGTTCACCTCGCTGAGCAAAGAAGCCCTGCCGATGATCCGCTATCGCACCCGCGACCTCACCCGCCTGCTGCCCGGCACCGCACGCCCGATGCGCCGCATCGACAAGATCACCGGGCGCAGCGACGACATGCTGATCATCCGTGGCGTCAACGTGTTCCCGACTCAAGTTGAAGAACAGGTGCTGAAGATCAAACAGCTTTCCGAGTCCTACGAGATTCACCTGTATCGCAACGGCAATCTGGACAGCGTCGATGTCCACGTCGAACTCAAGGCCGAGCATCAGGGCCTGAGTGACGAGCAGCAGAAGGCTCTGTGCGGCGAGCTGAGTCGGCACATCAAGACGTATATCGGGATCAGTTCACGGGTATTGCTGCAGCCGCCGTTCTCGATCAAGCGTTCGGAAGGCAAGGCGTGCCATGTGATTGATAAGCGCGCCAAGGGCTGATTCGGCCCTTAAGAAGCGGCGAAGGCGCAAGGCCTTCGCCGCTCAGCGTTTGCGGGACAACGCTTTGCGTACGCGCTCTCGGGACATTTTCGAACCGGTTTCCTGCGCTTGCGCCTTCACCTCAGTCGTCTCTGGCGCCAACTCATCGGCCAGCTGTTTCTTGCGCTTGGCCACTTCGCGCCACTGATAGCCGAAATACAGCAAGGCGACAAACAAGCCCACCACACCAGAAATCACAACACCAACGACGTTCCACAGCACGAAGGTGATGAGCAACGTTTTCCAGTTGAACGGTGTCAGCGGCTGTTCTGCGGACTTCTTTTTGTCTTCCGCCGGCTCGCGCTCAGGCGCCGCCGGCACCTTCTGCACCCCATCCAGATCGAAGCGCAGGGCGAAGTTCGATCCAGGCACCTGCACGTCAATTCGGTCGCCCTCAACGGTATGCACGCGAATTTCACCATCAAGATCCGAAACCGAGCTGAAACTGATTTGGCTTTCGCGTATTTCGCCGTTTATCAGCGTAAACACTTTGGGTTTGTCGTCACGGGGAACGTCGCTCATATCGATTCCTTGAGAGATCCACGCCGAACAACGCGCATGGGAGAGATCCGTAGGGCGCAAATGCTACTGAGCGACCATCACCCTGTCCAGAAAACAACCCTTCGCCATTGATCGGAAGCGATACACAAAAATATACGACACGTTAATTTGTGTTTGATATTAATTTCCGTATCACTTATAAAGTTCTCCATGCCCTCGAACATGCCTTAAAAAAACCGAGGCAGGAGAACAAGAATGTACGCACAGCTCGTAGAAACAGGCGTCAAACGCATCAAGGACCTTTCGGAGATGTCCGATGAGGAACGCGCCTTTCAGGAAAAAATAGATTCAGAAATCAAGATCGAAGCCAAGAACTGGATGCCAGATGCGTATCGCCAGACGCTGATCCGGCAGATTTCCCAGCACGCCCACTCCGAGATCGTCGGCATGCTGCCGGAAGGCAACTGGGTTACCCGCGCACCGTCACTCAAACGCAAACTGCAATTGATGGCGAAGATTCAGGACGAGGCTGGTCACGGCCTGTATCTGTACAGCGCCATGGAAACCCTCGGTGCTGATCGCGACGAAGAGATCGCCAAGCTGCACAGCGGCAAGGCCAAGTATTCGAGCATCTTCAATTACCCGACGCTGAACTGGGCCGACATGGGCGCGGTAGGCTGGCTGGTCGATGGCGCGGCGATCGTCAATCAGGTGGTGTTGCAGCGCACCTCGTATGGCCCCTACTCCCGGGCCATGGTGCGGATCTGCAAGGAAGAGAGTTTCCACCAGCGCCAGGGCTACGAAATTCTTCTGACCATGATGCGCCACGGCAATCAGGCGCAAAAAGACATGGTTCAGGACGCGATCAATCGTCTGTGGTGGCCGGCGCTGATGATGTTCGGCCCGAGCGACGAACACTCACCGAACAGCGCGCAGTCGATGGCCTGGAAGATCAAGCGCCAGAGCAACGACGAACTGCGCCAGCGCTTCATCGACCAGACCATCCCGCAACTGGAACTGCTCGGCTGCACCTGCCCCGATCCGGACTTGAAGTGGAACGCCGAGCGCGGTCATTACGACTTCGGCGAGATCCAGTGGAGCGAGTTCTACGAAGTGCTCAAGGGCAACGGCCCGTGCAATCAGGAACGCGTCGCCACCCGCCGCAAAGCCATTGAAGACGGTGCCTGGGTCCGCGAAGCCGCGGTCGCCCACGCTCGTAAAAAACAGAACAAGAACGCCGCTTGATCGGCCATCTGATGTGGAGTGAATGACATGTCCCAGTGGACCCTTTTCGAAGTTTTCGTGCGTAGCAAGCACGGCCTCAACCATAAACACGTCGGCAGCGTGCATGCCGCTGATACCACCATGGCTATCGAGAACGCCCGCGAGCTCTACACCCGTCGCAGCGAAGGCGTGAGCCTGTGGGTGGTGCCTTCAGCGCTGATCACCGCTTCGTCGCCGGATGAAAAAGACCCGCTGTTCGATCCCTCTGACGACAAGGTTTACCGCCACGCCAGTTTCTACGAACTGCCGGCCGAAGTCGGACACATGTGAGGTCGACCATGAACGATAAAACCGATCTGATCGAATACCTGCTGCGCCTCGGCGACAGCGCCCTGATCCAGGGCCAGCGTCTGTGCCAATGGTGCGGCAAGGCCCCGGCACTGGAAGAAGAATTGGCGCTGATGAACGTCGGCCTCGACCTCGTTGGTCAGGCGCGAAACTGGCTGGAATACGCCGCTGAGCTGCTGGACGACGGCCGTGACGCCGATCACCTGGCGTTTCGCCGCGATGAGCGCGCCTATCGCAACCTGCTGCTGGTCGAACAACCGAATGGCGACTACGCGGTGACCATGCTCAAGCAATTCCTCTACGACGCCTGGCACCTGCCGGTGTTGCAGGGCTTGAGCCAGTCCAGTGACGAACGCATTGCCGGGATCGCCGCCAAAGCGGTCAAGGAAGTCACCTATCACCTGCGCCGCTCCGGCGAGTGGATCGAGCGTATGGGCGACGGCACTGAAGAAAGCCATCAACGCATGCTCACGGCGATCCCGGAAGTCTGGCGTTTCACCATCGAACTGATCGCCGCCGACGATAGCGAACAGCGTCTGTGCGCGCCCGGCATCAGCCCGGACATCGCCACTGTCGCCGCGCAATGGCAAGCAACGGTCAGTGCCGTGTTCGACCGCGCCACCCTGCCCGTCCCGACGGCGCCGAGCTATTTCTACCTGAATGCCCGTCGCGGTCTGCACAGCGAACACCTGGGCATTTTGCTGGCCGAGATGCAGTTCCTGCCCCGAGCGTACCCCGATGCAACCTGGTGAGCTGATCACCAGCGATCGCGGCGCCCGGCCAGCGCTGAACGGTGACCTGGACAAGGCCTGGGCGACCCTGGCCGAGGTCATGGACCCGGAAGTGCCAGTGGTCAGCGTGGTCGACCTCGGGATCGTCCGCGACCTCGATTGGCGGGCCGGGCATCTGCATGTGGTGGTCACGCCGACCTATTCCGGCTGCCCGGCCACTGAGGTGATCGAGGACGACATCCGCGCCGCACTGGAACAGGCCGGGTTCAACCAGCCACGGCTGGAGCGCAAGCTGACCCCGGCCTGGTCCACCGACTGGATCACCGCCGATGGCCGCGAACGCTTGCGCGCCTACGGCATCGCCCCGCCGGACGGCAGCGCCAGCAAACGCACGCTGCTCGGCGAAAGCCCGACGGTGCTGTGCCCGCAATGCGGCAGCGCCCACACCGAAGTGCTCAGCGAGTTCGGCTCCACCGCGTGCAAAGCCTTGTACCGCTGCTGCGATTGCCGCGAGCCCTTCGACTATTTCAAGTGCATCTGAGCGGCCGAATGCCGTGTCGGGAGAACAATAATGAGCAAATTCCACAGCCTGACCATCAAGGATGTCCGCAGCGAAACCCGTGACGCCGTGTCCATCGCTTTCGACATTCCCCAGCACTTGCAGGACAGCTTTCAGTTCACCCAGGGCCAGCATCTGGTGATGCGCACGCAGATGGATGGCGAAGAAGTGCGTCGTTCGTATTCGATCTGCACCGGGGTCAACGACGGTGAACTGCGCATTGCAATCAAACGCGTGGCGGGCGGGCGCTTCTCGGCATTCGCCAACGAGCAGTTGCAGGCCGGGCACACCCTCGAAGTGATGCCGCCGGCCGGGCACTTCCACGTAGAACTGGATCCGGCACGCCACGGCAACTATCTGGCGGTGGCCGCCGGCAGCGGCATCACGCCGATTCTGTCGATCATCAAGACCACCCTGGAAACCGAGCCGCACAGCCGCGTCACCCTGCTGTACGGCAACCGTTCCAGCTCCGGCGCATTGTTCCGCGAACAGCTCGAAGACCTGAAGAATCGTTACCTGCAACGCCTGAACCTGATTTTTGTGTTCAGCCGCGAGCAGCAGGATGTCGACCTCTACAACGGCCGCATCGACGCGAAGAAATGCGAGCAGCTGTTCAGCCGTTGGCTCGACGTCAAAGCCCTCGACGCCGCGTTCATCTGCGGCCCGCAAGAGATGACTGAAACCGTGCGTGACAGCCTCAAGGCCAAGGGCATGGGCGCCGAGCGCATCCACTTCGAATTGTTCGCCGCCGCCGGCAGCCAACAGAAACGCGAAGCCCGCCAGGCCGCGCAAGTGCTCGACGCTGGCACCAGCCAGATCACCGTCATCAGCGACGGCCGCGCCGTGGCCTTCGACTTGCCGCGCAACAGCCAGAGCCTGCTCGACGCTGGTAACGCCCAAGGTCTGGAACTGCCGTATTCGTGCAAGGCCGGGGTGTGCTCGACCTGCAAGTGCAAGGTCATCGAAGGCGAAGTCGATATGGACAGCAACCATGCCCTGGAGGACTACGAAGTGGCGGCCGGGTATGTGCTGTCGTGCCAGGCATATCCGGTGAGCGACAAGGTTGTGCTCGATTTCGACCAGTTTTAAAAGCTCACACAGATCCCTGTAGGAGTGAGCCTGCTCGCGATGAGGCCATCAAACTCAACATCGATGTCGCCTGAAACACCGCTATCGCGAGCAGGCTCACTCCTACAGTGGGGCGGTGTGTCTGCCCTGTTCCACCCAAAACAAAAACAACAAACAAGGAAACGATCATGAGCCCCGAAGACGTCGAATTGATCCGCCAACACCCCGACTTCATTCTGCTGGTCCGCCGCAAACAGCGCCTGTACTGGTCGCTGACCGCATTGATGCTGGTGATCTATTACGGCTTCGTCCTGCTGGTGGCTTTCTCCCCCGCCACATTGGGCCAATCCCTCAGCGGCGGCGTGACCACCGTGGGCATGCTGGTCGGTGTCGGCGTGGTGCTGCTGGCCTTTGCCCTGACCGGTTTCTACGTCTATCGCGCCAACAACGTGATCGATCCGCTCAACGAAAAGCTCAAGCAGGAGTGCGCACGATGAAACGTCTGGCCGCGTTTTTCCTGCTCCCCGGCGTGCTGGTCACGGACCTTGCCCTCGCTGCCGAAACGAGTACCCGCCCATTGAACTGGAACGCCATCGGCATGTTCATGGTGTTCGTCCTGTTCACCCTCGGCGTGACCCGTTGGGCCGCGCAGCGCACCCGCTCGACCAGCGATTTCTATACCGCTGGTGGCGGCATGACCGGTTTCCAGAACGGTCTGGCGATTGCCGGCGACATGATCTCCGCCGCATCGTTTCTGGGCATCTCGGCGATGATGTTCCTCAACGGTTACGACGGCTTGCTCTACGCCTTGGGCGTGTTGGCTGGCTGGCCGATCATCCTGTTCCTGATCGCCGAACGCCTGCGCAATCTCGGCAAATACACCTTTGCCGACGTCGTTTCGTATCGCCTCGAACAAATCCCGGTGCGCCTGACCTCGGCCTTCGGCACCCTGACAGTGGCGTTGATGTACCTGGTGGCGCAGATGGTCGGCGCCGGCAAACTGATCGAGTTGCTGTTTGGCATCGACTACCTCTACGCGGTGGTATTGGTCGGCGCGCTGATGGTGTTCTACGTGACCTTCGGCGGCATGCTCGCCACCACGTGGGTGCAGATCATCAAAGCGGTGATGCTGCTGTTCGGCACCACGTTCATGGCCTTCATGGTGCTCAAGCACTTCGGCTTCAGCTTTGAAGCGATGTTCGCCGGCGCCACCGCCGTACACGCCAAAGGCACGGCGATCATGGCGCCGGGCGGGTTGCTGTCGAACCCGATCGACGCGATTTCCCTGGGGCTGGGCATGATGTTCGGCACCGCCGGGTTGCCGCACATTCTCATGCGCTTTTTCACCGTCAGCGATGCGAAACAGGCGCGTAAAAGCGTGTTCTACGCCACCGGCTTCATCGGCTACTTTTACCTGCTGCTGATCGTTGTCGGTTTCGGTTCCATCGTCATGGTCGGCACGGATCCGTCCTTTCGCGACGCCAGCGGCGCGATCATCGGTGGCGGCAATATGGTCGCCGTGCATCTGGCGCAAGCGGTGGGTGGCAACCTGTTCCTCGGCTTCATTTCGGCGGTGGCGTTCGCGACGATTCTGGCGGTGGTCGCCGGCCTCGCGCTATCCGGCGCCTCGGCGGTGTCGCACGACTTGTACGCCTGCGTGATGCGCAAGGGTCAGGCCAGCGAGAAGGAAGAAATCCGCGTCTCGCGCATCGCCACCCTGTGCATCGGCGTGCTCGCCATCGTCCTCGGTTTGTTGTTCGAGTCGCAGAACATCGCCTTCCTCTCCGGACTGGTGTTAGCCATCGCTGCCTCGGTGAATTTCCCGGTGCTGTTCCTTTCGATGTTCTGGAAAGGCCTGACCACACGCGGCGCGGTGATCGGCAGTCTGGCGGGACTGGTCTCGGCCATTGTGCTGCTGATCCTCAGCCCCGCCGTGTGGGTCAATGTCCTGCATCACCCGCAAGCGCTGTTCCCGTACTCCAACCCGGCGCTGTTTTCCATGAGCCTGGCGTTTTTCAGCGCCTGGCTGTTCTCGGTCACCGACCGCTCGCCCCGCGCAGCCCTTGAGCGCGGCCGTTATCTGGCGCAGTTCATCCGTTCGATGACCGGCATCGGCGCGGCCGGCGCCAGCCAACACTGACTCTTTTACAAGTACAGGAGCTTATTTCATGTCCCACGCCCCTACCCTGCAAAGCTTCCTCGCCGGCCGCTGGATCGGCCAGCACGGCGCGCAGATCCTGCGCAGCGCCATCGACGGCCATGACCTGGCGCGTACCCATGAGGAGCGCCCGGACTTCGCCGAAGCCATCGACTTCGGTCGTCGCCAGGGCGTCAGCGAACTGATGAAGCTCGACTTCCAGCAACGCGCGCAACGGCTCAAGGCGTTGGCGCTGTACCTGAGCGAACGCAAAGAACAGCTCTACGCCCTCTCACATCATAGCGGCGCCACCCGTGCCGATAGCTGGATCGACATCGAGGGCGGCAACGGCACGCTGTTCACCTACGCCGGCCTCGGCGCGCGGGAATTGCCATCGGGCAACATCGTCCACGAGGGCCCGGCGATGGCACTGGGCAAGCTCGGCGGCTTCGCCGGCACGCACATTCTGGTGCCGCGTGGCGGCGTCGCGGTCCACATCAACGCCTTCAACTTTCCGATCTGGGGCATGCTGGAAAAATTCGCACCGTGCTTTCTCGCCGGCATGCCGTGCATCGTCAAACCGGCCAGCGCCACCAGTTACCTGACCGAAGCCGTGGTCCGACTGATGGACGAATCCGGCCTGTTGCCGACCGGCAGCCTGCAACTGGTGATCGGCAGCACTGGCGACCTTCTCGACCGTATGCAAGGTCAGGACGTGGTGACCTTCACCGGCTCCGCCGACACCGCCGCCAAGCTGCGGGTCAACCCGAACCTGATCCGCCATTCGGTGCCGTTCAACGCCGAGGCCGACTCGCTGAACTGCGCGATCCTCGCCCCGGACGTCACCCCAAATGACGAAGAGTTCGAGCTGTTCATCAAGGAAGTCGCCCGGGAAATGACGACCAAGGCCGGGCAGAAATGCACGGCCATCCGCCGTGCCATCGTGCCCAAGCAACACATCGATGCGGTCGCCACACGACTGCGTGATCGCCTGGCGAAAGTGGTGATCGGCGACCCGTCGGTGGAGGGCGTACGCATGGGCGCGCTGGCCTCCCACGATCAACAGAAGGATGTCGGTGAGCGCCTGCAAAGCCTGCTGCAAAGCTGCGATCAATTATTCGGTGCGAAAGACGGTTTCGAACCGCGCGGCGAAAACGTCAGTCAGGGCGCGTTCTTCGCCCCGACCCTGCTGCTGGCCCGCGATCCGCATGCCGAAGGCGGCGCCCATGACATCGAGGCGTTCGGCCCGGTCAGCACTCTGATGGCTTACGACGATCTCGACGAAGCACTGGCGTTGGCCGCTCGCGGCAAGGGCAGTCTGGTCGCCAGCCTGGTGACTAAATCCCCTGCCATCGCCGCCAAAGCCATCCCTGCTGCCGCCGCGTGGCACGGACGCCTGCTGGTACTGGATCGCGAATCCGCCGCCGAATCCACCGGCCATGGCTCGCCGCTGCCACAACTCAAACACGGCGGCCCTGGACGTGCTGGCGGCGGTGAAGAGCTGGGCGGTCTGCGCGCGGTCAAACACTATCTGCAACGCGCGGCGGTACAAGGCTCGCCGACCATGCTTGCGGCCGTCACCGGTGAACACGTGCGCGGCGCCAAAGTCATCGAAACCGAAGTGCATCCGTTCCGCCGGCACTTCCAGGATCTGCAGATCGGCGAATCGCTGCTGACCCATCGCCGCACCGTCACCGAAGCGGATCTGGTCAACTTCGGCTGCCTGTCCGGCGACCACTTCTACATGCACTTCGACGACATCGCCGCCAAAGAGTCGCAGTTCGGTAAACGCATTGCCCACGGCTACTTCGTCTTGTCGGCCGCCGCCGGCCTGTTCGTCTCCGCCGCCCCCGGCCCGGTGCTGGCCAACTACGGCCTCGACACCCTGCGCTTCATCAACCCGGTCGGCATCGGCGACACCATCCAGGCGCGCCTGACCTGCAAACGCAAGATCGACCAAGGCAAGAAGAGCCCGCAAGGCATTCCGCAAGGGGTGGTGGCGTGGGATGTGGAAGTGACGAACCAACTCGGTGAGCTGGTGGCAAGCTATGACATTTTGACGTTGGTGGTGAAGCGCGAAGAGGCGATTTAACTCGGAAGCCAAAAATGTTTTGAAGAACAGATCTCGACGCTAGCGGTGAACACCCGGCGTCGAGTACTGATCCCTTCCTGGAGCAAGTCCCGCTTCGCAAGCCTTCAGATTTACGATGCTGGGGGTGGCACTTGCTGACACCACTTGATCGCCCGCAATGCTTCTTCCTCAGGCACTAACGCGTAGCGAAAAAAGAAGTGCGCACCCGAGTAGTAAGCATCATTCACTTCACCTAACGCCTGCTTGTCGCTGAATGCCAGGGAACTGGTCTGATCAGCAATGAAATAGACTTTTCCGTTTTCGACACTCAGGTCGAAACGCTTGTTGACACTGCTGCTGACAAACGGTGGAGAAGTCGACTCAATCCGGTAACGACCGGCTGGCAGGGTTGTCTTGAAGAAGCCACCGGACGGCAGAACGCCGATGGCTTTCCCATCGACCTTGATCGTGGGGGTCACGAAGTATCCGACGCTGGCGGCAGGACGATAAAAATAGAGGGTCGCCTGATCCGGTCGCGTCTGCTCCACGGCGCTAAAAAATGGCTGCCCCTGCAAGTCGGGCCCGGTGCTGCATCCACCCAGCAGGGACAGGCTGGCCAGCAGGCCAACCAAAAGTAATGTGATGCGGTTCATTGATATTTCCTTGAAATAGAAAGCTTCATGGGATGAGCCAAAGCCATGGCCCTGCCGCATCAAGGCATGCAAAGTCCTTTGCCGTAGTCTTTGGCATCAGAGGTTGGCCAAGGCTTGAAGGCGCTTTCGGAGGTCAGATTGATGATGGTTCGGCTTTTTAGAATCGGGTATTTGCGCTTGAGACCCTCGACAGTCTCTTCGGCGTCATCGACGTTGGACAAACAATACGTCAGCGCATTGGCATACAGGTTGCCAATGTAGAGCGTCTGCCCTGCCTTCACGTTAAAAACCACAGGAGACGGTCGCGCGACCGCGTGGCCCAAGTAGAACTGATAGCGCCAGTCGGTAAATTGGTAACGCCCAGGCGGCACCTCGTACATGAACAGATGCCCTAGCAAATGGGGAGAGGGTTGGTCGTCCTCGTTATAAAGCGTGGTCAATGCAATGGCTGTGTTCGGCTCTCCCTGCTGTTTGATATCGACCATCAGCCCGTGCGGCTGAGTCAGATACCCTTCAGTAATGGAGCCGATGATCACCGCCTTGGCCGCATCCGGTGCGCGCTTGCCGTCGTAGCGCGCAGTCGTGCACCCGTGCAACAGGGAAACACTCAAGGCAATAGCGCCCCACGTGGCCGATGTGCTGAAAACTTTCCGTAGCATTGTTTAATACCGTGCTTGCCAATTGATCCATGCTTTGCGCCGAATCGGTTGATTCGTCGCACGTTGACCACTGGTATCGCCCGGTGAGCCTTATTCTTGAGGCTTTGCACGCTTCGCTCAATTGCCGGCGCGGTCATCTGCCTGCGCAAAGAAGTAATCTTTCCCACTCCCCGGCTTGTTCTTCAACACCCCCGATTACTGTAATTTCTGCGCATGGATAAACGTGCGCTGCGGCAACCGCGCGAAATCGATCTCGGGTCTTTGACGATTTGCTCGACCAGCGCCAGCGGCAACTTTTTGAAATGGCAGCAGAGCAAAGGCCGACTAAACAACCTGAAACAAATAAAACCCCGCCGCCGTATGCCAGCCGAACTCGACCTGATCCTCCGGCACGGACGCCGATCAAGGCCTCAAGCCTCCCAAGCGGTTCAATTTGCTATCTGCCAGCAGATCACCCGCACGTTTAAAAAGGCGATCAGACAGCTCACCCTTGGTATCATCGCCCACACTTTTTTGACGGTTTGATGACTGGAAGGTCTTTTTTTGTGAGCGCTCTTTTGACCGGGTTGCGACACCCACATGCCCGCCTCTTTTCCTTGATTTTTCTGGTACTGATCGTGCCGGTCTGCCTGCGCGCGGCGCTCGGCTGGTCGACGCCGCTGGGTTATTTGTCGGATCTGGCCATTGGCAGTTTGCTGGTGGTGTTGCTGCATCGTCGTCCGTGGTGGCTGGCATTGCCGGTGCTGCTGTTCTGCGCACTGTTGAGCGTGGCGACGGCTGAACTGGTCAGCGCCGTAGGACGCCTGCCGAATCCGACGGATCTGCATTACCTGATCGACTCGCAGTTCGTGGAAAACTCCACCGGCGGCGGTCTGGCCCATCCGGGCGTGGGCATCGCGTTGTTGCTGGCCCTGATGTTTTGGCTGCTGACTCAGTTTGCCGGACGCGGCATTGCCCGCCCGACCCTGCCCCGCGCCGCCTGGAGCGCGCCGCTGGTGCTGTTCGCCGCGCACTGGGGTGCGCAGAACCTGTGGCCGAGCGAGGACGATCCGTGGCGGGCGTACAACTTGCCGCATCAGTTGCTGGCCACGCAGGTTGCTGATTTGCAGATCCAGGCTGAGGAATGGCTGGACGGCGATGTCGAAGAAGCCGCGCCAGCGATGGCCGGGCTCACCGACGTCGATCTCAATGGCCACAAGCTGCTGACAGCCCCGGGTCAGGCGCGCAACGTATTGGTGATAGCCCTGGAAGGCATTCCCGGCGCCTACATCCGCGCCAACCGCGAGGCCATCGGCAGCCATTATCAGGAAGACCTGATGCCCAACCTCAGCCGTTGGGCCGAGCGCGGCATGAACACTCCGGACTACGTGCTGCACACCCACCAGACCATTCGCGGTCTGTACGCCATGCTCTGTGGCGATTACGACAAGCTCAACAACGGCACGCCAAAAGGCGTGGAAATGCTCACCCAGCAACAGCGCAATCAGGCCTGCCTGCCGGCACAACTGCGCGAACACGGCTTCAGCACCCACTACCTGCAAGGCGCCGGTCTGCGCTTCATGGCCAAAGACAAGATCATGCCGCACATCGGTTTCGATGCGACCCATGGTCTGGAATGGTTCACCAACGCCAACTATCTGGAGTTCCCTTGGGGCAAGGATGACAAGGCGTTCTTCGAAGGTGCGCTGGATTATGTCGGCCAATTGAAGAAGCAGAAGCAACCGTGGATGCTGACGTTGCTGACCGTGGGCACCCACCAGCCCTACTCCGCGCCAGAAGACTATCTGCAGCGCTACGAGACGCCGAAACAGGCAGCGGTCGGTTATCTGGACGATGCGCTGGATCAGTTCCTGATCGGTCTTGAACGCCAGGGCGTGTTGAAAGACACCCTCGTCGTGATCACTTCGGATGAATCCCACGGCATCGACGGCGTGCGTCTGGCCTCCTCGTGGGGCTTCAACCTGACATTGGCGCCCGAACATGAACAACTGCCGCGCCTCAACGCCGGGGTGTATGGCCATGTCGATCTGAGCACCTCCATCCTCGATTACTTCGACCTGCCAGTGCCAAGCGCGCTGAGTGGCCGCTCGCTGTTTCGCGACTATGACTCCGGGCGCGAGATCATGTCGTTTACCAACGGCAAACTGCGCTACCACGACGGTCGGGGGATTTTTTCCGAATGTGACATGCCACGCCGTTGCCGCTACTACGAAAGCGCAGGGTTTATCGCCGAGAGCGCCACGTTCAAGGGCACCTACAGCGGTCAGCGCGCTCGACAGATCGCGGCCCGCGCGAATGCCCTCGATCTGTCGCTGCTGCGCACCCCGCTCAATCAGCGCTATCAGTTCGGCAGCACCAACGTCATCCCGTTGCAAGCGCAGATCAATGACGATTGGGCCGACAACCTGATTGGCGCGCAATATCTGGAAATGCCCAAGGGCACGCAAACCCGCGTGCGCCTGACCGTACGTTCGGTCGATCCGCAGCAGGCGGCATACATTCAGCTCAAGGCCAAAGAGTTTGAACAGGACGTGCAACTGGGATTGCCGGCGGAGATGGTTGCCACAGCCGATCAACCGCTGGAGATGGATTTCAGTTTTGACAACCCGCAGCAGCGCAAGGCCTTCTCGTTTCACCTGTTGGGATATGGAATGGGTGCAGTAGAGGTGACGGATTTCAGTGTGATCACCGAAGTGCCGGGGCAGGAGGAACTGCTGGACGAAGTGCCTGAGGATGAAGCCGCGCAATCCAGTTGATTCATCGGTAAAAGGTTCTGCCTATCAGTGTCCAATAGTCGGGCTATTAGCTGACTTGCCAAGTCGGGTCTAGCCTTACAAGTCCGAAGTCGGCACGAGCCGGCCGTACAAGACCTGATAAGGATCCGAACATGGCAAACGAATCGAAATGCCCGTTCAACCACGCCGCCGGTGGTGGTACGACGAACCGTGACTGGTGGCCGAATCAACTCAACCTGAAAATCCTGAGTCAGCACTCGCCCAAGTCCGATCCGCTGGGCAAGGATTTCGACTACGCCACCGCCTTCAAAAGCCTGGACTTTCAGGCCTTGAAACAGGACCTGCGCGCCCTGATGACCGACTCTCAGGACTGGTGGCCGGCAGACTTCGGCCACTATGGCCCACTCTTCATCCGCATGGCCTGGCACAGCGCCGGCACCTATCGCACCGCCGACGGCCGTGGTGGCGCCGGTTCCGGGCAGCAACGTTTCGCCCCGCTCAACAGCTGGCCGGACAACGTCAGCCTCGACAAGGCCCGGCGCCTGCTGTGGCCGATCAAACAGAAATATGGCCGCAATATTTCCTGGGCCGACCTGATCGTTCTCACCGGTAACGTTGCACTGGAATCCATGGGCTTCAAAACCTTCGGTTTCTCCGGCGGCCGTCCCGACGTGTGGGAGCCGGACGAAGACGTGTACTGGGGCTCGGAACACGAATGGCTGGGCGGCGACAGCCGTTACGGCAAGGACAAATCTGCCATGCAGGAACCCGGTGACGGCACGCTGGTAGCCGAACCTGATTTACACGGCAAAGAAGAAAGCCGCACCGATCAGGGCGAACGCAATCTGGAAAACCCGCTCGCTGCCGTGCAAATGGGTCTGATCTACGTGAACCCGGAAGGCCCTGAGGGCAACCCGGACCCAGTGGCCTCGGCCCGGGACATCCGCGAAACCTTCGGCCGCATGGCCATGAACGATGAAGAAACCGTGGCACTGATTGCCGGTGGTCACGCGTTCGGTAAAACCCACGGCGCCGGCCCTGCCGATAATGTCGGTGCTGAACCGGAAGCCGCCGGCCTTGAAGAGCAAGGCCTCGGCTGGCGCAACGCCTTCGGCACCGGCAAGGGTGGCGACACCATCACCAGCGGCCTCGAAGTGACATGGACCACCACGCCGACCCAATGGAGCAACAACTATCTGGAAAACCTGTTCGGCTTTGAGTGGGAGCTGACCAAGAGCCCGGCCGGTGCGCACCAGTGGCAACCGAAGAACGGCGCGGGGGCTGGCACCGTTCCCCATGCCCACGACCCGAGCAAAAAACTATCGCCGACCATGCTGACGTCTGACCTGGCGCTGCGCTTCGACCCGGCCTACGAGCAGATCTCGCGCCGGTTCCTGGCCAATCCCGATCAGTTGGCCGACGCCTTCGCCCGTGCCTGGTACAAACTGATCCACCGCGACATGGGCCCGCTGTCACGCTACCTCGGACCGGAACTGCCCGCCGAAGAACTGCTGTGGCAAGACCCGATTCCTGAGGTCACTCATGCGCTGATCGACGACAACGATGTGACCGCACTGAAAGGCAAAGTACTGGCGTCTGGGCTGTCCGTCTCGCAACTGGTCTCCACCGCGTGGGCGGCGGCCTCGACCTTCCGTGGTTCGGACAAGCGTGGCGGCGCCAACGGTGGCCGCCTGCGTCTGGCACCACAGAAGTTCTGGCAAGCCAACCAGCCTGAGCAGTTGGACAAGGTGCTGAACACCCTTGAAGGCATTCAGGGCGAGTTCAATGGTGGCGCATCCGGCAAGAAGGTCTCGCTGGCGGATCTGATTGTGCTGGCGGGTAATGCCGGGGTCGAGCAAGCGGCGAAAAATGCCGGGCACTCGGTCACGGTGCCATTCACGCCGGGACGTGCGGACGCAACCCAGGAGCAAACCGATGTCGACTCGTTCGGCTTTCTGGAGCCGATTGCCGATGGGTTTCGCAACTACAGCAAAGGCAAATACCGGGTGTCAGCCGAGGCCCTGTTGATCGACAAGGCGCAACTGCTCACCCTCTCTGCTCCGGAAATGACCGTGCTGCTGGGTGGCCTGCGCGTGTTGAACACCAACGTTGGGGGAAGCCGTCATGGTGTGTTCACCAGCCAGACAGAAGCACTGACCAACGACTTCTTCACCAACCTGCTGGACATGGGCGTGGAGTGGAAGCCGACCTCGCGGGACGCGGACGAGTTCGAGGGCCGTGACCGTAAAACCGGTAGCGTGAAATGGACGGCGACAAGGGTTGATCTGGTGTTTGGCTCCAATGCGATATTGCGTGCGCTGGCGGAGGTGTATGCCAGTTCGGATGCTAAGGAGCAGTTTGTTAAGGACTTTGTTGCTGCATGGACGAAAGTCATGAACCTGGATCGCTTCGACCTGAAGTAATTTAGAGCAACAAAAAACGCCGCTTGTTTAAGCGGCGTTTTTTTGGATGCAAACTGGATTATTTCGGTGTTTTTTAGATCTTAACCCCCTCACCCCAGCCCTCTCCCCCAAGGGGGCGAGGGGGAAAGGGAGCCGATCTCGATGTGCTTCAAAACCAACGCTCGACTCGGTCTTTCAAGTCGGTGTAACTCGACCATCCACCTCGGTCAGTCCCCTCTCCCTCAGGGAGAGGGTTAGGGTGAGGGAAAAGCTCCAAACGCCATATCAAGCCAAGCTCTTGCTAACCACCTCATACACATCGCTCGACAGCTGCCCCGAAGCCCGAATCCGCTCCAGCTCCCCTTTCATCAACGCCTGACGGGCGCTGTCGTACTTGCGCCAGCGAGTCAGCGGCGCCAATTGGCGCGAGGCAATCTGCGGGTTGAAGCCGTTCAGCTCAATCACCAGATCCGCCAGGAAGCGATAACCCGAACCATCCGCCGCGTGGAAGTTGATCAGGTTCTGCCCGGCAAACGCACCGACCAGCGCACGCACCTTGTTCGGGTTCTTGATATTGAACGCCGGGTGCTGCATCAACGCTTTCACCCGTTCCAGGCCGCCCGGCAAGGTGCTGCCGGCCTGCACGCTGAACCACTGATCCATGACCAGCGGGTTGTCCTTGAATTGCTCGGCGAAACTGGCCAGCGCTTGGTCTTTCTGCTCGTCGAACGGCGAGTTGACCAGCACCGCCAGCGCGGTCAGGCGCTCGGTCATGTTGTCGCTGGTGTCGAACTGTTCAAGCGCCGCTGCCAACACTTCCGGCTTGCCGCTGAGCATCAGGTACGACAGCGCGATGTTCTGCAAGGCACGACGGGCAAAATGCTCGGCCTCGGCCACATATGGGGTTTTCTTCGACAGGTCACGGTTGGCCTGATAACGCAGCCACAGTCCTTCGAACAGGTTGTCGGCCAGTTGCTTGCGGGCAAATTCGCGTGCGATATGGATCGCATCGACGTCCGCCACTTCGCTGATTTCAGTGAGGTACGCCTCACCCGGCAACGAGAGCATTTCGGCGACCATCGCCTGATCCAGCGTCTCATCGGACAGCACCGTGCGCAGCGCGGTGATGAGGCGAGGATCGAGCGAAAGGCTTTCGCCCTTTTGCTGCTGGGCGATCAGTTCTTGCAGCACTTGCACCGACAGTTGCTGACCGGCATCCCAGCGGTTGAAGCCGTCGCTGTCGTGCTGCATCAGGAACATCAACTGGTCGCGATTGTACGGGAAGCTCAGTTTCACCGGCGCCGAGAAGCCACGCAGCAACGATGGCAATGGCTGCTCGCTGATGTCGACGAAGGTGAAGGTCTGCTCAGCCTCGGTCACGGAAATCACGCGAGTGGTGCCTTGGGCAGCGGCTTCGCCAGCCAGACGCAGGGCGATCTCGTTGCCCTTGCTGTCGAGCAGGCCCAGTTCCACCGGGATCACGAACGGCAGTTTTTCCACTTTGTCCGGGGTTTCCGGGCAACTCTGGCGGAAGGTCAGGCTGTAGGTTTTCGCCGCGGCATCGTAAGACTCGCTCACCGCCAGGCGTGGCGTACCGGCCTGGCTGTACCAGCGTTTGAACTGGGTCAGGTCGACGCCGTTGGCATCTTCCATCGCCTTGATGAAATCGTCGCAAGTCACGGCCTGGCCGTCGTGGCGTTCGAAGTACAGGTCGCTGCCCTTACGGAAGCCTTCGGCGCCGAGCAAGGTATGGATCATGCCGACCACTTCCGAGCCCTTTTCGTACACGGTCAGGGTGTAGAAGTTGGAAATCTCGATGAAGCTGTCCGGGCGCACGGCGTGGGCCATCGGGCCGGCATCTTCGGCGAACTGATGGGTACGCAGGTACGCCACGTCCTGAATGCGCTTGACTGTGGCCGAGTTCATGTCGGCAGAGAAGCCGGAATCGCGGAACACGGTGAAGCCTTCCTTGAGCGACAACTGGAACCAGTCGCGGCAGGTCACGCGGTTGCCCGACCAGTTGTGGAAGTATTCGTGGGCGACGATCGCCTCGACCCGCTGGTGCGCGGCGTCGGTAGCGGTTTCGGCGCGGGCCAGCACGGCGCTGGAGTTGAAGATATTGAGGCCTTTATTCTCCATGGCGCCCATGTTGAAGTCGTTGACCGCGACGATCATGAAGATGTCCAGATCGTACTCGCGACCGTAGACCTCTTCGTCCCAGCGCATCGACTTCTTCAGGCTGTTCATCGCGTGCTGGCACTTGTCGATGTTTTCCGGCTCGACATAGATGCGCAGCGCGACGGTGCGCTCGGTCATGGTGGTGAAGGTGTCTTCAACGCACCACAAATCACCGGCCACCAGCGCGAACAGGTACGCCGGTTTCATGAACGGGTCTTCCCAGGTCGCCCAGTGCCGGCCGTCTTCGCCGGGGCCGGAAGCGATCGGGTTGCCGTTCGACAGCAGTACCGGATAGCTGTGCTGCTCGGCGACCACCGTGGTGGTGAACTTGCTCATCACGTCGGGACGGTCGAGGTAATAGGTGATCTTGCGGAAGCCTTCGGCTTCGCACTGGGTGCAGAACATCGTGCCGGACTTGTACAGGCCTTCCAGCGCGGTGTTGGTTTCCGGGTGGATCTTGACGCTGGTGTCGACCGTGAAGGTTTCGCTGGTCGGTTGCAGGGTCAGGTGGTTTTCGCTGAGCTGGTAATCGTCAGCGCTCAGCTCTTTGTCGGCGAGTGTGACCGCGAGCAATTCCAGCTGCTGGCCATCGAGCACCAGCGGCGGCAGGCCCGCGCCACGGGCCGGGTTGCGGCGCATCACCAGTTGCGCGTGGACCAGGCTGTGGTCCTCGAACAACTCGAAGGTCAGGTGTGTTTCGTCGATCAGGTACTCAGGCGCCTGATAGTCCTTCAGGTAAATCATCTTCGGTTGTTCGGTGCGCATGCTGGAATCCTTACTGATGCACGGCGAGCTGATAAGCCGTGTACTTACGAATGTTGATCACGCCGGTATCGAAGATCAGGTACTGGCCCTTGATCCCCAGCAGCGTGCCTTCGGCAATCGGGTTCTTGTCCAGGTTGAAGCTGACGATCTTGGCCGGGTATTGCTCGACCGGATAGCGGATTTCGATAGGTTCGACATCGGCAATCGTCTGAATTGCCTGTAGGCCGAATCGCTCCTGCAAGCCTTGCAGGCCCTCGGCGCAGCTTTCGAACAACTGATCGCGTACTTGCGCCAGATCGACTGCCACCGCATCGCCCTTGAGCAGTGCGCGCCAGTTGGTCTTGTCGGCGACTTGACTGCGGAACAGATCTTCGACGAAGCCCGATTGCTGCCGCGTCGCCACACGCATGATCGGCAACGCCTGACTGGCACCCTGATCAAGCCAGCGGGTCGGCAATTGGGTAGCACGAGTGATGCCAACCTTGACCCCCGACGAGTTGGCCAGATAGACCACATGGTCGGTCATGCAGAACTGCTCGCCCCACGCAGGATCGCGGCAGGTGCCGGCGTCAAAGTGGCAACGCTCCGGGCTCATGATGCAGATATCGCACTGGGCCAGCTTGGTCATGCACGGATAGCAATAACCCTGACTGAAACTGGTTTTGGTCTTGCGCCCGCAATGGGTGCAGTGGATCGCCCCCAGATACTCTAGACGCACCGTCGTGCCGATCAAAGGATTGACCGGCACCTCGACGTCATCCAGACGAAACGCGTATTGCACGTGCGGCCCGTCAAGGCGCGCCGACATTTTGCTGATTGCACCGCGGCCAATCTCGATCAATGGATGGCATCCGACTTGAACAGAATGTTCGGCACTTCGATCGACTTCGACGCACACTCCTGCGGGCCCATGTAACCGGTGCGCTGTTCTTCAGGCAGGTTCTGGATTTCCCAGGCGATCATCGCCTGCAACGACAGCTCGCGCTGTTCGGCGGTGAGTTTGCCACCGTCCGACCACTTGCCGATTTCCACGGCCAGTTTCAGGCTCTCGTAGATCTCCGGGGTGATGTTTTTGATCATTTCGTTAAAAGAGGACATCAGGGTCTCCGTGCTCTTTATTCACTGAAAATTTTAGGCGGCCAGTTTACGGCGGTTATACAAACCGCCCAACAAACCGGTTAAGCATCCGATGAGTAACCCGCCGACGTGGGCGGCATTGGCAATTTCGCCGAAGCCGATCATCGAGATCAGCCCGGACATGCACACCAACAGCCACACCAGCATCATCACCAATACGCCGCGCGGCAGGCGATAGGCCGGGTTCGGCGACAACAACTGGAAGATCCAGCAGTGGCCAAGCAACCCGTAAAGCACGCCGGACAGTCCGCCGAACAAGGTCGCGCCGCTCCAGGCGAACTGCGCGTAGTTGGACACCAGGCTGAACAGCAACGTCAGGCCGATCAAATTGATACTGCCCTGACGCGACTCGATGCGCCGCCCCAGCTCCCAGTACCACATGCCGTTCATGGCCAGGTGGAGGATGCCGAAGTGGATCAGCATCGGCGTCACCAACCGCCACCACTGCCCCGCCGCGAGGCTGTCAGCCAACGGAGTGAAGTGGATGTATTCGCCGATCACACGGAAATCGAGGAAGGTCAGCCAGCGCAGGGTTTCCAGGTTTTCACCCAGAAAGGTCAGGCCGGCGACGATCAGGCACAGCAGCAGAATGAAGCCTGTGGCCTTGGCGTGCTTCAATTGTTCGACGAAGCCCGGACGCTTGAAGGTCTGGGCTACCGGAATGTCCAGGGTTTGCTCGGGATCACCGGCCGGGAAGCGCTCGTACAGCGAACGAACGTCGTCGCTGACCTCCGCTGGCGCCCACAACACCTGCTCGCCCGCCTCCTCACTGACCCGGTGCGGCACCTGCATGCGTTGCAGCAGCGTGACGAAACCGCTCAAGTCCACCGCCAGGGGCAGACGCAATACCGCTACCGCACTCATTGCAGCACCTCCGGCCGCTCGACATCGACCCAGACAAATTTATGCGGATCAAGGCGGGTTTCCTGATCCAGACGATAGGCGACGAGTTTGCCGTAGAGCACCGCGCTGTAATCCAGACACGCGAGGTTCGGGCGGATCGGCGCCGGTTTGCCGCTGCGCCAGTAATGGCCGACGAACAGCAACGGCTCATCGACGCCATAGCGCAGCAGGGAATTCTTTTCAGTGGAAGTCAGCGGCGTCTGCGCCACCGGCTCCGGCAAGGCATCGGGCTGAAAGACGATGTCGCCATAGGTTTTCGGATCGTCTTCCCAGAACTTGGTGCGGAAGAACGAACGCACCAGACCGTCACCACTGGTCATGGTCTGGCCGTCCGGCAGACGCATGTCGGTGCCGCGCAGCAGGCGATCGAACACGGTGCAGGCGAAGCTGCCGGGCACGGCCGAGGCCTGGAGAAAATGCTCATCGATGCGTGCATCGGGAAACAGGCCGCGCAGCGGTTCGATCAGGCCGGCGTCCCAGCACGCATGCACCACACGGAAACGCCCGGCATCCACCACCAGCGGCAGTTCATAGAACCACTGCTGAAAGTCGTGCCAGTCGCCGGGATGGTCTTCGAACTGAGTCAGGGTTTCATGGAGCAATCGCGCATGGCGCGGCGTGTGCTCACGCACGAACTGCTTGCCGCTGCCCGGTGGCGCCGGTGTGCTCCAGCCGAGGGCATTGAATTCATGGTTGCCCATGATGCACAAGGCCTGACCGGCCTCGACCATGTCGTGGACGATGTGCAGCGCCTCGCGAATCCGCGGGCCACGGTCGATGATGTCACCGACGAACACGGCCATGCGCGATGGATGCCGCCAGACCCCGCCCTGCTTGTGATAACCGAGACGGTCAAGCAGATGTTCGAGGGTCAAGGCGCATCCGTGCACGTCACCAATCAGGTCATAACTGCGCGCGGGATCGAGCATCAGTCGCCTCCACCGCCCAGCTTGCTGCCCCAGCCGAGCTTGGTGCGGCAGACTTCGTAGTAGTTGTGGTCGAGCGGGTGGATCAGTCGCAGTTTCTGCGCTTTCTTGCTGACGGTGATGGTGTCGCCCGGCGCGCAGGTGAAGTGGTTCTGCCCGTCGCAGGAGACTTGCGGATAGATCTGCATGTTTTTCGACACGACGATTTTCAGCTCACTGTTGCCATCGACCACAATTGGCCTGCTCGACAACATATGGGGGTACATCGGCACGATCACAATGGCGTCGAGCTTGGGATGCATGATCGGCCCGCCGGCAGACAACGCATAAGCAGTGGAACCGGTCGGGGTGGCGACGATCAGGCCGTCGGCCTTCTGGCTGCAGACGAACTGGCCGTCAATGTACAGCTCGAACTCGATCATCCGCGTCGACTTGCCCGGGTGCAGCACCACATCGTTGAGCGCATCACCCTGACCGATGGCCTCGCCGTGGCGGCGGACTTCGGCTTGCAGCAGGAAGCGGTTTTCCACCAGATAATGGCCGTCGAGGACCTTGGCGACTTCGACTTCCAGCTCATCCGGGCGAATATCGGTGAGAAAACCGAGGCTGCCACGGTTGATCCCCAGCACCGGAATATTGTGTTTTGCCAGCGCACGGGCGGCCCCGAGCAGGCTGCCGTCACCGCCGACGACGATGACCATGTCGCAGACTTCACCGAGCATCTTGCGCGACGAAGTTTGCAGGCCGTGGCCCGGCAGGACTTCGGCGATAGTGTCTTCGAGGATCACATGCAGGTGACGATCGAGCAGAAACCGTTTCAGTCGGCGGACGGTATCCAGCACCTGGGAACTGCCCAAGCGACCGATGATGCCGATATTACGAAATTGCTCCATGGGACCTCTGCGGACAATCGAAAACGCGAAAACCACGATTATGGGCGAAAGCCTGCGATAGACAAAATCCTTTCAGCCTCAAGGGCGGGCTCGTGTTTAAGGCTATGCTCGCAAGATGATCCTATTTCCCGACCTGCTGCAGTTGCCCCATCAATTACGCCATCCGGAAGTGCGTGATCTGGCGTGGGTGATTCTCGCCCCGCCGATGCTCGCGATTACACCGTGGCCGCAGCGTCATCCATTGGCCGGTAGCGACTGGGTTGCCGATCCCGAGCGTCTGGAGCAATGGCTACGTCAGCTTGATCGTGACAGTTACGGACTGCTGCACTGGTTGTCGCAGGCGCGCACTCGGCGTCTGGGCCTGTATTACGAGCGCTTGTGGCAGTTTGCCGTGGAGCATGCGCCGGGGATTGAGCTGATCGCAGCGAACCTGCCGATCCGTCGCGAAGGCCATACCCTGGGCGAGTTGGACATGCTGCTTCGTGACCGCGATGGCGTGCATCACCTCGAACTGGCGATCAAACTCTATCTCGGCCCGCAACAGGGTGACGGCCATGATCCGGCGCAATGGCTCGGGCCGGGCTGTCACGATCGGCTGGATCGCAAACTGGCGCATCTGGTCGAGCATCAACTGCCGATTTCAGCGCGCCCGGAAAGCCGCGAAGTCCTGGCGAAACTGGATATCGAAGTATTCAGTGCGCAACTGTGGCTGGGCGGGTATCTGCTGTATCCGTGGCCCGGCCCTTCGCAGTCGCCGGATGGCGCCCACCCGCAGCATTTACGTGGCAGTTGGTTGCATCAGAAGGATTGGCCGGCGTTCGTCGCGCAGCGTCCGGCAGGCCGTTGGCAACCCCTGCCCCGTCATGCCTGGCTGGCGCCGGCGCACTACCCGGCGGATCAGACCTGGGCTCCCGAGCATTTGCAGATGTGGCTGGAAGGCTTGGAACCGCTAGCCCCGGCGCAGTTGATGGTGCGCCTGACCGAGAATGCACAGGGCGAATGGGAAGAGGCGGAGCGCTTGTTTCTGGTGTCCGACCTTTGGCCGAATGTCCCTGGCCAAGCTTAAAGATCGCAGCCTTCGGCAGCGCCTACATTTGGAATGCGTACACCCTGCAGGAACTGCCGAAGGCTGCGATCTTTTGATCTTGCTTCTAAAAAGATAACCGCACAGCCAAAGCCGCCAACGTCACCAATAACACCGGCACCGTCAGCACAATCCCCACCCTGAAGTAATACCCCCAGCCAATGTGAATCCCCTTGCGCTCCAGCACATGCAGCCACAGCAACGTCGCCAGGCTGCCAATCGGCGTGATCTTCGGCCCCAGATCGCTGCCGATCACGTTGGCGTAGATCATCGCCTCCTTGACCACCCCGCTTGCCTGACTGGCATCGATCGACAGCAAGCCGATCAGCACCGTGGGCAAATTGTTCATGATCGACGACAACAGCGCCGTCAGCACGCCAGTGCCCATGGCCGCGCCCCACACGCCATGACCGGCGAAGATATCCAGCCAACCGGCGAGATAGCCGGTCAAACCGGCATTGCGCAGACCGTAGACCACCAGATACATGCCCAGCGAGAAAATCACGATCTGCCACGGCGCTTCTTTCATCACTTTGCGCGTGGAAATCTTGTGTCCACGGGCGGCGATGCCCAGCAGCAATGCTGCGCACACGGCGGAAATCGCACTGATCGGAATGCCCAGCGGCTCGAGGGCAAAGCAACCCACCAACAAGATCGCCAACACCGCCCAACCGGCATAAAACGTGGCTTTGTCGTGAATTGCGGTTTCTGGATGTTCGAGCTGTTCGGGGTCGTAAGCCTTGGGAATGTCGCGACGGAAAAACCACAGCAACATGCCCAGCGTCGCGGCGACGCTGACGAAATTCACCGGCACCATCACCGCAGCATAGCGATTGAATCCGATGTGAAAGAAGTCCGCCGAGACGATGTTGACCAGGTTCGACACCACCAGCGGCAGGCTCGCGGTGTCGGCAATAAACCCTGCGCCCATGACAAAAGCCAGCGTCGCCGCCGGCGAGAAGCGCAGCGCCAGCAGCATCGAGATGACGATAGGCGTGAGGATCAGCGCTGCACCGTCATTGGCAAAAAGTGCCGAAACCAGCGCACCAAGCAGCACCATGAAGGCAAACAACTTGCGCCCACTGCCTCGCCCCCACCGCGCCACATGCAATGCGGCCCAAGCGAAAAAACCCGCCTCGTCGAGCAACAGACTGATGATGATCAGCGCGACGAAGGTGCCGGTGGCGTTCCAGATGATTTGCCAGACCAGCGGGATGTCGCTCAGGTGTACCACACCGAAGATCAGCGCCAGCACGGCGCCCAACGTCGCACTCCAGCCGACACCGAGGCCTTTGGGTTGCCAGATAACGAGGGTAATGGTCAGCAGGAAAATAAGTGACGCAGCGAGCATCCGCGAAAACCTTCAATTGAAATGCAGTAATGAAGTGAACACAAAACCTGTAGGAGTGAGCCTGCTCGCGATAGCGGTATGTCAGTCGACTGATTGACATGCTATCGCGAGCAGGCTCACTGCTACATTTGTCCCATATAAGAATTACTTTTTGTGTTGTTCTACGAATTGTCCGTAAGCATCTATGAATTTTTGCAGGAACGGCTTCACCGATTCACTCAATTTGCCCGCCTCATCGAACGCCGAACCCGCGCCACCCAGATACGCTTCAGGCTGCTGCATGCACGGCACATCGAGAAACACAAAGGACTGGCGCAGATGCTGGTTGGCGCCAAATCCGCCGATGGCGCCCGGCGATACGCTCATCACCGCACCCGGCTTGCCGCTCCAGACGCTCTTGCCGTAAGGCCGCGAACCAACATCGATGGCATTCTTCAAGGGTGCGGGCACCGAACGGTTGTATTCGGGCGTCACAAACAGCACCGCGTCGGATGAACCCACTTTTTGCCGGAAAGTGCTGTAGGCTGCCGGCGGAGAATCGCCGTCAATGTCTTCGTTATAGAGTGGCAGATCACCAATCTCGACAATCTCAAGCTTGAGGTTGGCCGGGGCCAGTTCCGCCAGCGCCAGAGCGACTTTGCGATTGATCGAAGCTTTACGCAGGCTGCCGACCACTACGGCGACGTTGTAGACATTGCTCATGGAAGACTCTCGATGTCCGTGGGAGGAGCCACAAGTTATAGATGATCCGGTGCCGGTTCCACCAGCAAACGAGGGAAATTCCCGCATGCTGATTATTTTTTTCCTGTAGGAAAACTTACAGGCCTTGATGAAGGTCTACCAAGCCGCAAATCAAGCGTTTTATCTCCAGAGGTTCTAAGCAGATGGCAGCAGTACTCGTCGGTCAGTTCCATGCAAGAGATGCGGAAGGCCGCGTTTATTCCGTGCATGAATTCCAGGAATCCAACCCGTCGGTAGACGGTCTCGCTGGCATGGAGCCTGTTACCACTTACAAACTGGCCATTGGCGATCGTGTCAACAAGGTCAGTGACAACGAGTTTTTGCTGGTTCAATCGGGCGTCACGATCGTTCGCGAGCCCGACACCTACGTCGGCAGCCTGACGGAAACCACCGTCGCCTCATAACCCTGTGTTATGAGCAGAAGTCATATGCGCAGACTTGGGGTAGGATTCAGCCTGCCCCCACCTGCTGAACATGGACTTCACGCATGCGTTTACGTCATATCGAAGTGATTCAGGCGCTCTTGCAGACCGGTCACCTGGGCACCGCCGCCGAATGGCTGCAGTTGCCGGTTACCGAAGTCGAAGAGCGCTTGCGCGAAGCCGAAAGTCAGTTGGGGTTCATGCTGTTCGCCAGCGTTCGCGGGCGTCTGCAATCGACGCCAGAAGCCCGGGCGTTGCAGGTTGAAATCGCGCACGTTTACGAAGCACTGGAGCCGGTGCAACGATTGGCCAGTAGCCTCAAGCAATACCTCGCCCCGCCCGTATGCATCATTGGCACTCCGCCACTCACCCAGCAGTTATTGCCGCAAAGCCTGGCCGCCCTGCGCCGGCGCTTGCCCGATGCACCTTGCAACCTGCTCAGCGCACCGACCCGCGACATCGTCCGCAGCCTGTTGCTGCGCGAGAGTGACCTGGGCCTGAGTCTGCATGATCCTGAGCACCCCGACATTGATTGCCAGCCGCTGGCACAGGGCAAACTGCAACTGCTGGCCCCCCACGGCTGGCTGCAACCGAAGCAGAAATACATCTCCCTGCAGGATCTGGCCGGGCAAGCGATGGTCGGCCTCGAAGGTCAGGACCCGCTGAGCCCGGCGCTGGAAAACAAACTCCAGGCACTGCGCCCCGCCCCAAGCATCCAGACCCGGGTACAAACCCACCAAATGATGCGCAGCATGGTCGAGGCCGGTGAAGGGCTGGCCATTGTCGATCCGTTTACCGCGTTAGGCGCCCGCGCTGCCGGGCTGGATGTCTGTCCGCTGTCCCCCGCCGTGCCGATCAGCCTCTATGCCTTGACCTTCAAGCACGCAGCGCCGTCTTCGGCGATTCAGACGTTACTGGCCATCCTCACGGAACAAGCCGAGGCGATGCTGTCGAGCTGAGCGGGTTTTCCAGCGGGTTATCGAACAATCGATACCAGAACAGCGCCACTTCAGCGGTATTCGGATCAATTCCGCGATAACGCAACTGGTCGACACCGCCGATCACGTAGCCACAACGCTCATACAACCGACAAGCCCCGAGGTTGTTGTTCTGGGTTTCCAGCATGATGCCGGGCAACTTCTTCTTGCGGCTCCAGAACTGCGCCACATCGAGCAACGCCTTGGCGACGCCATGACGGCGGGCCGGTGCGTGCACCGCCAGCTCATCGATATGGGCAAAGCCGTTCCAGTTGGTGCTGATCACCAGATGGCCGACCGGTTCGTCATCGAGGTAGGCCATGAAAATCGCGCTGTCGGCGGCATTATGAAAACTGCTGAACTCCTCGGGATCAATGCCGTAGCACTTGCGGTAAGGCACGATCGGCGTTACCAGCCACTGTTCAACGGGCTTGCCGATGACCGCGGCGCCATAGGCGGCGACCTCGAAACTGAAGTCGCTGCCCCAGATATAAGGCGCAAAGCCTTCATCGGCAACCCGCACCGACAGACCTGGATATTTCGGATTCATGACCGGTTGCATACTGGGATAAGTCCTCATTCCTTGACGCAATCGACGGTGTACTGCCGTCCATTGCCTTCATCTTCATGTTGCAGTCCATGCACATCCGCGACAAAACTGGGAAAGCTGCTATCGAACGTGCGGGCAAATTTCAGGTAATCGATGATCGAGCGCGTCGATTCGGTAAAGCGCTCGCCGGGCATGATCAGGGGGATCCCTGGGGGATACGGCACCAGCATCACGGCAGCAATCCTTCCTTCCAGCCTATCAATCGGCACAGCCTCGACCTCCCCACGCACCAAATGATCGTAGGCGTGAGCCGGCTTCATGGCGATTTCCGGTAGTACCGTGTACATGCGTTTGAGATGTTTGGCCGTCGCGTTGCTGCGATAGCAGGCGTGCAGTTGATCGCATAAGTCTCGCAGGCCCATGCCGCGATAGCGCGCCGTGTCTTCTTGCGCGACACATGGCAGGCACGTCGCCAGGCTGACGTTGGCGTCGTAACTGCGCTTGAACTCCAGCAACTCGGTGAGCAGCGTGCTCCATTTGCCTTTGGTGATGCCCATGGAGAACAGCACCAGAAATGAATACAGCCCGGTCTTCTCTACCACTAGCCCGCGCTCCCAAAGGAACTTGCTGACCACGGCTGCCGGTATGCCCTTCTCGCTCAACGCGCCACCGGCGTTCAGACCTGGCATCACCAGCGTGACCTTGATTGGGTCGAGCAAAACGTAATCGTCGCTGACTTCACCGAACCCGTGCCATTCGGCATCCGGTTGCAGCAGCCAGTCTTCCGTTTGCACACGGTCAATGCCTTCGACGCCCGGTGGCTGCCAGATCGAAAACCACCAGTCATCCGCGGCAATGTGCTGCCGCAAATTGGCCAGCGCACGGCGGAAACTCAGGGCTTCATCAAAGGTTTCCTGCAACAGCGAGCGCCCGGCCGGGCCTTCCATCATGGCCGAGGCCACATCCAGCGAGGCGATGATGCTGTATTGCGGCGAAGTGGAGATGTGCATCATGAACGCTTCGTTGAACCGATCCCGGTCCAGTTGCCGCGCGCCGCCGTCCTGCACATGGATCATCGACGCCTGACTGAACGCGGCGAGCAGTTTATGGGTGGAATGGGTGGTAAACACCAGCGGACTGTCTTCGCTGCGCGAGGTGGCCATGCCATAGCGCCCGGCGAAGAATTCATGAAACGCCGCATAGGCGTACCAGGCCTCGTCGAAATGCAGCACTTCGACGCTATTGCCGAGGTTTTGCTTGATCAGTTCGGCGTTGTAACAGAGGCCGTCGTAGGTCGAGTTGGTGACCACCGCCAGTTTGACTTTCGGTGCGCGGCCCTTGGTCAAAGGACTCGCGTCGATCTTGGCCTGGATCGATTCGCGGCTGAACTCGCTCAGCGGAATCGGACCGATGATTCCCAGTTCATTGCGCTCCGGGCACAGGTACAACGGAATCGCACCGGTCATGATGATCGCGTGCAGCACCGACTTGTGGCAGTTGCGATCCACCAGCACCAGATCATCGCGAGCGACCATGGAATGCCAGACGATCTTGTTGGCGGTCGAGGTGCCATTGATCACGAAAAAGGTGTGATCAGCACCAAAATTGCGCGCCGCCCGAGCCTCGGCTTCGGCGAGCGGGCCGGTGTGGTCGAGCAGCGAACCGAGTTCCGGCACCGACACCGACAAGTCCGAGCGCAGGGTGTTTTCGCCAAAGAACTGATGAAACGCCTGCCCCACCGGGCTTTTGTGATACGCCACGCCACCGCCGTGACCGGGGGTGTGCCAGGAATAGTTGGAATCGGCGGTGTGTTGCACCAGCGCCTTGAAAAACGGAGGCAGCAAACCGTCCAGATACTTTCGCGCCGCCCGTGCGACTTGCCGGGCCAGAAACGGCACGGTGTCTTCGAACAGGTAAAGGATCCCGCGCAATTGATTGAGTTCGGCCATGGCATCGGCCGGGGCGTTTTCCAGAGTGACCTGTTCGCCCAGGGCAAAGATCGGCAGATCAGGCGCACGCACCCGCGCCAGGCCGATCAGTTCGGCCATGTTCTGCAAAAGATGCGAGTTGGTGCTGGCATCCTCGGCGGCGATCAGCATGCACGCGAGGCCATGGTGGGTCGAAGCCACCAGACGCCCTTCGGTGTAGTCGGTGGCCGAAACGATACTGAAACCTTCCTGCTCCAACTCCCGGGCGATGCCACGGATACGATCACCGGCGACGGTATCGGCCTTGATGTCGCGATGGACGATCAACACCGGAAACTTCAAATCTTTGTACATGGGGCTCGGTGTCCTGAGGCAGCAGCGGATTCAAATCCGCCAATGCACTCAGCGTAGAGGGTTGCAGTGAAAGTGGCGAGGGTGGCCACTTGTCAGTACTGCCAAAAGTAAAAGATCTTTTGCTCTTCAGGCCTGAGCGTCGGCTTCTGCGATCTGCGTCCATAGCGCCGGACCGCCAGCGGATTTGGCGATGATTTCCAGACGCACCAAGTGAGCGGCCAGTTCATCCTCCGTCGCGCGAATGATCCGCGCTGGCTGGCGATCGGCCGGCAAGCGACGGATTTCCGTGGCGGAGTTATCCGCGCCTTCCCCAGTACCATTACCGTCGGAAGCGTTGCCGGCCAACGACAGGCTGGTCTGGCCCCCGGTCATGGTCAGGTAAACGTCGGCGAGAATCTCCGAGTCGAGCAAAGCGCCGTGCAGTTCACGGCCGGAGTTGTCGACGCCATAACGTTTGCACAACGCATCGAGGCTGTTGCGCTGCCCCGGGTGACGTTCCCTGGCCATCATCAGGGTATCGAGGATCGAGCAGTGCTGCGTGATGTCGGCGCGATCCTGCTGGCCCATCAAGGCGAATTCGTTGTTGATGAAGCCAACGTCGAACGCCGCGTTATGGATGATCAGCTGCGCGCCCTTGATGAACTCGAAGAACTCATCAGCGACTTCGGCAAAGCGCGGCTTGCCCACCAGGAATTCGTTGGTGATGCCGTGGACGCCGATGGCGCCTTCATCACTCTCGCGATCCGGTTGCAGGTAAACGTGAAAGTGCCGGCCCGTCAGGCGCCGACCGATCAGTTCGACACAGCCGATTTCGATAATCCGGTGACCATCGGTCACCGGCATGCCGGTGGTTTCGGTATCGAGTACAACGGATCTGGTGGCCATCAGTGCTCAGCTCTCAACGGGTCTATCGTGCAAAAACGCGGATGTTAACACGCTCGCGGCACACGTCGCGCGCCGCCGGGTGATCGGCACTCATGCAGTTTTTAACAATCATTGGCAAAGTTCATAAAGTTTGCGGGGAATCGGCTTGATAGCGTTCGCGGCTGGTTTCCCACGGATTTGAATGCGTCATGAAGACTGCACAGGTTTTACTGCTTGGCGGCTGTTTGCTGGCGGCCGAAGCACATGCCACCAGTTTCGTCATCAGCACCGACATCACCCTGAGCCTGACGCTCAGCTCGAGTAAAGGGACGAGCGGATCGTTCAAGGACGACAAGGTTGTGCTGGCGGCCAAGGACGATGCGGCGGCGTTTGTGGCCAGTGCCGGAGAGATTCGCGGGGCGCGAATGGAGGCGGCATTTTTGCGGATTCGCGAAGTGCTCAAAGATTCGGATTACACCGATCAGCAGTTGGCTGAAGCCATATTGATCCTGTGAGTCGGCGTTATTGTCGTGATCCGCTGCCAAACCCGCTACGCGGCTCTGCGGGAGAAGCCCAGAGCGCGAGAGTCGCGCTCTGGGCTGCATGCGGATAGAAGAGTTGCCGGTATTACTTATCGGACTTGATGCTGGTCCAGACCCGCGTGCGTACGCGCTCAAGTTTTTGCGGCAATGGCTGAACCACATAGAGGGTTTTCAGCGCTTCAGGGGTCGGCGTCAGATTCGGGTTGCCGGTAATCTCTTTGTTGATCAGCGCCATTGAATCCTTGTTCGCGTTCGGGTAACCGAGGAAATCACTGATCGGCGCAATCACCTTCGGATCGAGCAAGGTGTTGAGGAATTCGTGGGCTTCGGCGACGTTCTTCGCGCTCTTCGGAATCGCGAACGTGTCGAACCAGATCGGAGCGCCCTCCTTCGGCAAGCGCCAGTCGACCACCACGCCGTTGCCCGCCTCTTTGGCGCGGTTGCCGAACTGGTAGAAGCTGCCCGAGTAACCGATGGCCACGCAGATGTCGCCGTTGGCGATGTCGGTCATGTATTTGGCCGAGTTGAAATAGGTCACGTATGGACGAACCTTGAGCATTAACTCCTTGGCTTTTTCATAGTCGGCAGGGTTCTGGCTGTTCGGGTCGAGACCAAGATAATGCAGGGCCAGCGGCAGGATCTCCGTCGGCGAATCGAGCATCGCCACGCCGCAGGATTTGAGTTTTTCCATGTTCTCGGGTTTGAACACCAGATCCCAGCTGTCCACCGGCGCGTTCTCGCCCAGCGCAGCCTTGACCTTGGCCGGGTTAAAGCCGATCAGCACAGTACCGACCATGTACGGCACGCCGTACTGGTTACCCGGATCGTTCTTGCCCAGCAGCTTCAACAGTTCCGGATCCTGGTGGCTCCAGTTCGGTAGCTTGGACTTGTCGAGTTTCTGGAAAACACCAGCCTTGATCTGCGTATCGAGGAACTGGTTGGACGGCACCACCAGATCGTAGCCAGAGTTACCGGTCAGCAATTTGGCTTCCAGGGATTCGTTGGTGTCGAAGGTGTCCCAGGTCACTTTGATGCCGTTTTTTGCGGCGAAATCCTTGGGCACGGACGGCAGGATGTAATCCGCCCAGTTGTACACCCGCAACTCGCGCTGCTCAGCCTGGACGGCGCTGGCCAGCAGCGTAAGCCCACACACGGTGGCACCCAGTATGCGTTTCATCGTGACCATGGTTGTTTCCCCAGAATGCGACGTGAGTTCGATGGTTTTTATGTTCTGTACACGGCAGCGGCTTTAAAGGTAGCCGAGGGCAAAAAAGGTCTGGCGTCTCGTTATGGCCCTGATTCTTGCTGACAGCGTAGACGGATCACAGAGGGCGATTGGCCAAAAGGGGATCGATGTGGCCAATTTGAATGTCCGCCAGAATGCGGAAACAATAATGCCCGGCGATTGGCCGGGCATTGTCAGTACTGCAGACGCAGATCAGTCGGTGTAACCCAACCTCGCCGCCCTGCTCTGCTGAGTCTGGCCACGCGTCGCGAGGCAGTAATACAGCGGAACCGTCACCACCAGGCCGACCAGCCACGACAGGTCCGCACCCTCCACCAGATTGGCGTAAGGCCCGATGTACAGCGAAGTGTTGGCAAACGGCAACTGCACGAGGATGCCGATGAAATAGGCAATGATCGCGTGCAGGTTGAAGCGCCCGTAAATTCCACCGTCAGCACGGAAGATCGAGGTGATGTCGTAGCAGCCTCGCTTGATCAGGTAGAAGTCGATCAGATTGATCGACGCCCACGGCACCAGCACCAGCAACAGCGCGAGAATCAGACCGATGAACTCGGAAATGAAATCCGCCGACGCGCCGAGTGCGACCACGCAGCATCCCGCCAGGATCACGCTCGACAGCACCACGCGCACCTTGATGCTCGGTGTCCATTGGCTGGCGAAAGTCTGGATAGACGTAATGATCGATAGAACCGCGCCGTACAGATTGAGGGCGTTGTGGCTGATGATATTGAGCAGAAACAGCACCATCAGAATCGGCCCCAACCACCCGGTGGACTGCTTCACCGCAACCATCGCTTCAGTGCCTTCAGGCGTCGCCAGCACCGCCACCGCGCCGAAGCTGAACGACAGAATCGTGCCCAGCGTTGCGCCCAGATACGTAGCCCAAAACGGCTTGGCGATGCCGATGTCCGCCGGCAGGTAACGCGAATAGTCGGAGACGTACGGCGAGAAACTGATCTGCCAGATGATCCCCAACGATACCGTCGCCAGCCAGCCGGAGAGATTGAAGCTGCCGCGAGTCAGGAAGTCCGCCGGCAAGTCATGGGCGAAGATGTAAATGAACCCGGCCAGCAACGCGCTGCCCATCACCCAGGTACCGATGCGGTTCAACGTATGGATGAAGTTGTAGCCGATCACGCCGATCGCCGTGGCTGCCAACGCACCGATCAAAATGCTCAACGGTGCCGGCACTGACGGCGCGATACCGACGATGGATTTACCCGCCAGCACAATGTTGGAAATGAAGAAACCGATATAGATGATCGCCGCGAAGAACACGATCAACAGCGCGCCATAACGGCCGAACTGGCCGCGACTCTGGACCATTTGCGGAATGCCCATGCGTGGGCCTTGCGCCGACGCCAGCGCAATCACCACGCCACCGACCATGTGGCCCAGCGCAATCGCCAACAGCCCCCAGAGCAAATCGAGATGGAACACCTGAACCACCATGGCGCCGGTGACAATGGGCAGTGGCGCAATGTTGGTGCTGAACCAAAGGGTGAAAAGGTCGCGGGCCTTCCCGTGGCGTTCCGCGAGTGGAACGTAGTCGACCGTGTGATTCTCGATCAACGGATCTTGCCGGGACATCTGGGACATATGCATGAACTCGAGTTTGTCTGTTCTTATCGTTGTATGAAGCCAAACCGGGAGGACTCTCTGGTCGCCCCTCAGATGCGAACCATATTATGGTATTCCAAACATTTCACAAGACTGATCCGCAGTTTGCGGCGCTATCTGATCCGTCATCCTCGCTGAAACAGCGGCTTCTAGAACAGCCGAAAGCCCCGTAGATACACAGTTTCCGACGAACGCAGCACGTTTATCGGTTCAGCTTAAAAGCTCTTGCAAAGATTATTTTGTGGTATACCATCAGACCAACAAATACATAAAAACAGCGTCACACCACCCGAGGACTGTCCAATGATCGATGCCGCCATCTACAAACAAGTCATGGGCTCGTTCCCGTCCGGCGTAACCGTTATCACCACGCTGGATGATGACGGCCAGATTGTCGGCCTGACCGCCAGCGCCTTCAGTTCGTTGTCGATGGACCCGGCCCTGGTGCTGTTCTGCCCCAACTACAGCTCCGACTCCTACCCTGTGCTGATCAAGAACAAACGCTTTGCGATCCACTTTTTATCCGGCGGCCAGCAAAGCGAAGCCTATGCCTTCGCCCGCAAAGGCAAGGACAAGGCGCAAGGCATCGAATGGACATTGAGCGAACTGGGCAACCCGATTTTGGCGAATGCGACGGCTATCATCGAGTGTGAGTTGTGGCGCGAATACGAAGGCGGCGACCACGCCATCATGGTCGGTGCGGTGAAGAATCTGATCGTCCCCGAGCAGCACACCGGGCCGCTGGTGTATTGCCACGGCAAGATGGGTGCCCTGCCCGCTTTCGCCTGATCCCTACGATTACCACTCCGTCAGGTCCGCACACGACCGGCCAATAACAAAAGATCCGAGGTAGCGTCATGAAATTTTCCCTGTTCATCCACATGGAACGCTGGGACGAAAGCGTCAGCCACCGCCAACTGTTCGAAGATCTGACCGAACTGACCCTGATGGCCGAGGCCGGTGGTTTCAGCACCGTGTGGATCGGCGAACACCACGCCATGGAATACACCATCTCGCCAAGCCCGATGCCACTGCTCGCCTACCTCGCGGCCAAAACCACCACCATTCACCTCGGCGCCGGCACCATCATCGCGCCGTTCTGGCACCCGCTGCGGGTCGCCGGTGAATGCGCCTTGCTCGACGTGATCAGCAACGGCCGCATGGAAGTCGGTCTGGCACGCGGCGCTTATCAAGTTGAATTCGATCGCATGGCCGGCGGCATGCCAGC